>NZ_LT965928.1:250000-296844 GCF_900239935.1 Pseudoalteromonas carrageenovora IAM 12662 | reverse complement strand
CATTATAGGGAGATCCGAAAACAGATCAACCCTTTTTTGAAGAAAACGTGAAATAAATGACTGTTCGCTGAGTATTTGAGCTAAACATGCTAAAAACACAACATAACTAGCACTTTATTAACATTCTAGGTGTATTAATTGGTTTATCTAGAGGGTTTACTGAAACAGCTTTATATAGAAACTTGCGCCCCACACGATCATAAGGATCATTAATGAGAGGGTTACCGCTGCAGATCCCATATCTTTTGCACGCCCTGATAACACATGGCGTTCAGTACTAACGCGATCTGTTAATGCTTCGATTGCTGAATTAAGTAGTTCTACAATTAATATGATCAGTAATGTACTTACTAACAATGCCCAATGTAATACTGATGAAGCTAGCCAAAAAGAAATGGGTAGCAAAATAATGCTAAGTAGCAACTCTTGTCTGAAAGCCGCTTCTTCTATAAAGGCCGCTTTGAAGCCGAGGTATGAACAATACGTTGCTTTAAATATACGCTTTATACCAAAGCCATTAGGTTTAAATACATCTTTCATTATTAGCTCTATAAACTGTGGTCAAAATAAAGCCCCGCAATTGCGAGGCTTTTTTAGTTAGGCAATACCGTATTGATCTCGGTATGCTTTAACTGATGCTAAATGCTCGTCCATTGTACCTTGGCTCTCAAGGTAGCTAATAAGATCAGCTAATTTTACAATAGAGATCACCTTGGTATTAAAGTCGCGCTCAACCTCTTGAATAGCTGAAAGCTCTGCTTTACCTTTTTCTTGGCGATCAAGTGCTATTAATACACCACTTAAGTCTGCACCGTTATCTGCGATGATTTCCATTGATTCACGAATAGCAGTACCCGCGGTGATCACATCATCCACCAGCATAATTTTGCCCGTTAATTCAGAGCCTACTAATGTACCGCCTTCACCATGTGCTTTTTTCTCTTTGCGGTTAAAGCAATAAGGCACGTCTTTATCGTGATGATCAGCTAAGGCAACTGCAGTTGTAGTCGCAATAGGGATACCTTTATAGGCTGGGCCAAATAAAACATCGTACTCTATTGCGGCATCTTCAAGGGCCGATGCGTAAAAGCGACCTAAACGCGCTAAATCACGACCTGTATTAAAAAGTCCTGCATTAAAAAAGTATGGGCTAGTGCGGCCTGATTTAAGTGTAAACTCGCCAAATTTTAAAACCTGCTTTTCTAAAGCAAATTCAATAAACTCTTTTTGATAATCTTTCATTGGGGTACTCGCTTATGCTAACGCTTGTTTTTGAACGTCAATAATCTCACGGATTGAATGTTTAGCTAACGTAAGTAGCTCATCTAATTCGTCGAACGAGAATGGTTCGCCCTCTGCAGTACCTTGTATTTCAATAATTTTACCTGTTTCGGTTAAAATTACGTTCATGTCAGTCTCAGCAGCAGAGTCCTCAATATACTCTAAATCACTAATTGCTTGGCCGTTGTAGATACCAACCGAAATAGCAGCAATCATGTGTTTGAGGGGGTTTGAATTGATCATCCCTTTTGCGCGCATGTGGGTAAGTGCGTCAACTAAAGCAACACATGCACCGCTAATAGAAGCTGTACGTGTTCCGCCGTCGGCTTGGATCACGTCACAGTCGATAGTAATCGTATTTTCGCCAAGCGCTTTTAAATCTACTGCAGCTCTTAATGCGCGAGCAATTAAGCGTTGAATTTCCATAGTACGACCACCTTGTTTTCCACGTGCTGCTTCACGAGCATTACGAGTATGCGTTGCGCGAGGTAACATGCCATATTCAGCATTAACCCAACCCTTGCCTTGGCCTTTCATGAAACGAGGTACACCCGCTTCAACCGTTGCAGTACAAAGTACTTTGGTGTTACCAAACTCAACAAGTACGGAGCCTTCAGCATGTAAAGTGTAATTACGTGTAAATGTAACTGGTCTAATTTGGTTAGGTGTTCTTTCGCTTGGACGCATGGACGATCCCCTTTATTCTGAATTTGCGACATTATAAGTGCATGTGAAGGTAGATGCCATGCTGATTGTAAAATATTCAGCCTAATAAATTTTCCCTAGAGGTTAAGTGGTGTTACGGTATAATCACTGCAATATTGAATTTACAAATTTTAGGAACTTATCCATGATCCACAGTATGACTGCTTATGCACGTCGCGAAGTAAAAGGCGACTGGGGCACGGGCACTTGGGAAGTACGCTCAGTGAACCAGCGCTACCTTGAAACATTTATTCGCGCACCAGAGCAATTTCGTGGCATGGAGCCAGTGATTCGCGAACGATTACGTAAGCATCTGCAACGCGGTAAAGTTGAAGTGTTTTTAAAATTTGTGGCAAACCCAGCGCATGTTGGCGAGCTTTCAATTAATGAATCACTCGCTGAGCAATTAATAAATAGTGCTAAATGGGTGCAGCAACAAAGTAATGGCGACATTAACCCTGTTGATATATTGCGTTGGCCTGGTGTTATGGAAGCACAAGAAATAGATTTAGATACTGTAAATAAAGCGCTTATTACAGGATTTGACCAAGTAATAGAAGATTTTAAATCTGCTCGTGGTGATGAAGGTGCAAATTTAGAAGAAATGATTGCAACTCGCCTTGATGCAATACTTGAGCAAGTTGATGTAGTAGAAACTCATATGCCAGAGATTGCAAAATGGCAGCGTGAAAAGCTTAACCAAAAGCTTGAAGACTTAAAAACAGACATTGACGAATCTCGCCTTGAACAAGAGCTTATTTATCTTGCTCAAAAACAAGATGTTGCCGAAGAACTAGACCGCTTAAAATCGCACGTAAAAGAAACACGAAAAATTCTTAAAAAAGGCGGAGCATGTGGCCGCCGTTTAGATTTTATGATGCAAGAGTTTAACCGCGAAGCAAACACCCTAGCGTCTAAGTCTATCAATAGTGATATTACTAATGCAGCTGTAGAGCTAAAAGTGCTAATTGAGCAGATGAGAGAGCAGATTCAAAATATTGAATAATGCTATTTCAATTTTGTGACTCACTTGAGCACAATTAGCTAAATAAAGTACAATAGTGTCATTAAAGGCTTGGGTTATTTTTGTAACTCAAGCCTGTTTATTTTTAAGTAGAGAAAAACATGGCTCAAACTCGCGGAAACTTATTTATTCTATCTGCGCCTTCTGGTGCGGGTAAATCTAGCTTAATAACGGCATTACTAAAAAAGCATGACGATATGAAAGTATCGGTATCGCACACTACACGCTCACCTCGCCCTGGTGAAGAAAACGCGGTTCACTATCACTTTGTAAGCGCCGATGAATTTAAAGCGTTAATTGCCAAAGATGATTTTTTTGAGTGGGCACAAGTGTTTGATAACTACTACGGCACATCAAAGCAAGCAATTGAATCGCAGCTAGATGCAGGTATTGATGTATTTTTAGATATTGATTGGCAAGGCGCGCAACAAGTTCGTAAGATTATGCCAAGCGTACAGACCATTTTTATTTTACCGCCTTCAAAAGAAGAACTTGAGCAACGTTTAAATAACCGCGGACAAGACTCAGCTGAGGTAATTGCTGGGCGTATGGCACAAGCACAATCAGAAACCTCGCATTATAATGAATACGACTTTGTAGTTGTAAATGATGAATTTGATACTGCTCTGAGTGATATAGAAACTATTGTGATGGCTCAGCGTTTAACGTTAAAAGCGCAGCAAAACCGCCATCAAAACTTACTAAGCAGCTTACTTAAATAACTAAGCGGCGTTTAAATCAGTATTAGATATGTAAAACTGATAAAAATTAACCACTGGCTATTGGCGAAACTTGCTCCTTGGAGTAAACTACGCCTTTGCTTTTAAAATATTTTGGAGTGCTGAGATGGCTCGCGTAACAGTTGAAGATGCAGTAGATGCAGTTGGTAATCGTTTTGACTTAATTTTAGTTGCGGCTCGTCGTGCCCGCCAAATTGCTGTTGGTGGTAAAGATCCACTAGTAGATCCTGAAAACGATAAACCAACGGTAGTTGCTTTACGTGAAATTGAGTTAGGTTTAGTTGATAGTTCATCAATGGACGTAATTGACCGTGAAGAACAACAACACCAAGAAGCAGCAGAATTAGCTGCTGTTGCTGCCATTGTTGGTGGCAACCAGTAATCGACCTCCCGGTCTGATTTAGCCAACGGCGCAGTATTTCTACTATAGCCGTTGGCAATCCTCTATTTTCATCGTATATTCTTAACTTACCGTTACCTAATTTGCTTCACGAGAACATTGGAGTGTGAATGTATCTTTTTGAAGGTCTTAAAAAGAAAATCTCAGAATACTTGCCCGCTGCTGATGTAGAGCTGGTTCAAAAATCTTACGTGGTAGCCCGAGAGGCCCATGAAGGACAAACTCGCTCGAGCGGCGAACCTTACATTACTCACCCCGTAGAAGTAAGCCAAATTCTTGCAGGAATGCACCTAGATCATGAAACGCTCATGGCCGCGCTGATGCATGATGTAATTGAAGACACCGATTTTAGCCAACAAGATTTAGCTGAAATTTTTGGTGAAACAGTGGCAGAACTCGTTGAAGGTGTAAGTAAGCTCGATAAGCTTAGCTTTAAAGATAAAAAAGAATTTCAAGCTGAAAACTACCGTAAAATGATTATGGCTATGACCCAAGATATTAGGGTTATATTAATCAAACTTGCTGATAGAACACATAATATGCGTACATTGGGCGCCCTTCGTCCAGATAAACGTCGACGTATAGCACGCGAAACGCTCGAGATTTACGCACCAATAGCCAACCGTTTAGGTATTCACGATATTAAAAATGAGCTTGAGGATTTAGGTTTTCAGGCTTTATACCCTATGAGACACCGTGCGCTTAAATCAGAAGTTGCAAAAGCGCGTGGTAATCGTAAAGAAGTTATTTCTAATATTCAAAGCGAAATAGAAGCACGTCTTGAAGAGTCGGGAATTAAAGCCACCGTATCAGGACGTGAAAAGCACCTATATAGTATTTATAAAAAAATGCTTAATAAAGAGCTACTATTTAACGAAGTTATGGATATTTACGCGTTCAGAATTGCCGTTGATTCTATGGATACGTGTTATCGCGTATTAGGTGTTGCACATAACCTTTATAAGCCAATTGAAACGCGCTTTAAAGACTATATTGCAGTGCCAAAAACAAATGGCTATCAGTCTTTACATACTTCTTTAGTTGGCCCACACGGTATACCTGTTGAAATTCAAATTCGTACCCACGATATGGATCATATGGCCGATAAAGGTGTCGCTGCACATTGGATGTATAAAAAAGCAGGTGATGGTGCTGGAAATACAGCTCAGCAACGTGCTCGCCAATGGATGCAAAGTTTATTAGAGCTACAGCAAAGCGCTGGTTCATCATTTGAATTTGTTGAAAACGTAAAAACTGAGTTATTCCCAGAAGAAATATACGTGTTTACGCCTGATGGTCGCATAGTAGAGCTACCAATGGGCGCAACTGCTGTTGATTTTGCTTATGCTGTACATACTGATGTAGGTAACACTTGTGTAGGTGCACGCGTTAACCGTAAGCCACACCCATTAAGTAAGCCGCTTGATACTGGGCAAACCATAGAGATAATAACAAGCTCAGGCGCCCACCCTAATGCGACTTGGTTAAACTTTATTGTTACTGGTAAAGCACGTTTGGGCGTTCGTAATTACCTAAGAAGCCAACACCACGAAGAAGCGATGCTTTTAGGCCGTCGCTTACTTGATTCTGCGTTAGGCGAAAACAAACTCGATAGTATTGCCGATGAAAACATTGCCAGAGTACTTGAAGAGCATGAGCTATCTACAGTCCTTGAGTTACTTGTTGAAATTGGCTCTGGTAATTTAATGAGCGTATTAATAGCTAAACGTTTATTGCAAAACGACAATGACGATTTAACTGATATAACTAACCAGGCCAAGGCGACCATTATTGGTACAGAAGGCATGCTAGTTAATTACTCTAAATGTTGTCGACCTGTACCTGGGGATGCTATTACAGCGCATATTAGCCAAGGTAAAGGTCTCACTGTTCACCGTCAAGAATGTAAAAACATTCGAGGCTGGGAGAGTGAGCGCTCTAAGTACCTAGTTGTAAAGTGGGACGACAACCCAGAAAAAGAATACATTGCAGCTCTAAGAGTTGAAATTATTAATCATCAAGGGGCATTAGCTAAATTAACCAATGTTGTAGCTACAACCCAAGCCAATATTGTAGAAATTGCCACTGATGAAAAAGAAAGTAATTTATACGTGATAGATCTAGGAGTCACCGTTAAAAACCGTGTCCATGTTGCTAACATTATGCGCCGCATTCGCGTTATGCCTGATGTGCAAAAAGTCTATCGTAAAAAGTAAAATAGGAAAAACATGAATAAAGCATTTATCTCTACCGACAAAGCACCTGCAGCAATTGGTACATATAGCCAAGCAGTTAAAGTTGGCACTGCTGTTTACTTATCAGGTCAGATCCCATTAGTGCCTGAGACTATGGAAATGATCTCAGAAGATTTTAGTGAACAAACACATCAAGTATTCAAAAATATTACTGCAGTATGTGAAGAAGCTGGCGGAAAAATTCAAGACTTGGTAAAAATTAATATCTACCTTACTGATTTATCGAACTTTGCTACAGTTAATGAAGTAATGAGTCAGTACTTTAAACAGCCTTACCCTGCACGTGCAGCGTTAGGCGTTAGAGCACTACCAAAAGGTGCGCAAGTTGAAATAGACGGTATTATGGAATTGCCCTCTACTAACTAAGCTTTACAGGCTATGGCTCTGCTCCATAGCCTTTTTTCCCTCTTAACATTTCGTCCACTCTCATTTCTTGACTCAAATACTATTTTCTAGCACTCTGTAATTGTTTTTTATAAAAAATTTAACTTAAGTAGTAGAAAAGGATCAACTAGTGTTTAAGCTTGCCCAAAATGGAAATGTTTTACTTGATGTAGGGGAGCACGTGCCTCCTAGCGCTGCATTTATTATTGAGGCGCTTGAAAAGTCGACTTTTTGCGACTGCAAAATCGAGCATGACTCAATTAATGACTTTTTTAAAAATGAAAGTGCTGATAAAACACTGGTAGTTGCAAGTAAACATAACGCCGTATTAAATGTCACTATTAGCGACGATAAAATGCTAGCTATTGGCGAACTGACTCTTGCTCAGGGCGGCAAGTTATTAAGCCTCGAAGAAGCTAAAAAACAACTTATAAAGGCAGGTATTGTTCGTGGTTATAAGCAGGTTTTTTTGGAGCAGTTATTACAAAAGCAATTTGATAACGAAGCAGGATCATTAGTTAAAGGCATTTTAGCTAAAGGCAGGCTCCCAAGTGACGGTTTAGCAACGAAGCTCATAACCACTGTAGAAACCCTAAAAGATCGCTTAAAAGCACCAAAGCTAAAAGAAGATGGCAGTGTTGATATGCGTGACTTTGGTAAGCTGGCGAGTGTGGAGCCCGGCTCTGTGCTTATTCGCCAACAACCTGCTACCCCAGGCAAAGAAGGTTTCACTGTACTAGGCGATATACTTCCGGCTAAAGCGGGTGATAGTAAGCAATTAGTCGCCGGTGAAGGCACTGAAATATCAAAAGTTAATCCACTAGAACTGGTATCTACTATTGCTGGCGTACCTGTTGAAATTAATAATGGCATGCGCGTAGATGACATTTTTACTATATCAGATGTAACAGTGAAAAGTGGCCATATTGATTTTGAAGGCAGCGTTATTGTTACCCGTAATATAGAGCCTGGGATGAAAGTAAGCGCTAAAGGTGATATCACTATTTTTGGCACAGTAGAATCAGGTGAGCTTACCGCAGGCGGGAACATTACGGTTAAACAAGCTATTATTGGGCATCAAAAAGCTGATGATAAAACGCTTTCTTGTAAATTAATTGCGCAGGGTGATATTCATGTATCCCACTCACAATATTGCTATTTAGAGGCACACAATATTTTTATTGACCGTCAAACAAGCCATTGTGTAATGAAGGCAAAGCGGCTATTGCAGGTTGGCCAATCTGATGCGCCTAAAGGCAAAATATTTGGTGGTGAAATACTTGATGCAACAACACTAATAGCAGGTGAGATTGGTAATGAGTCAGGTGCTAAAATGACTATTAACTTGGCGGCATCAGGCGCAGAAATAACAGCTGATACAGACAATTGTTTTAAAGACTTAGCAAAAACAGATGAGCAACTAGATACACTTCAAGCCGCACTAGAAAAAACAGATTTAGTAAAAGATGCAGAAAAAAAGAAACTGTTAATTACTAAAATTGGTGCAACCCAGCAACATTACTGTCAGCAAGCAGAGCAATTAGAAAAACGCCTATCGGCATTAGATCATGACCTGCATGACTTATTGAGCGATGCCAACCTTGCCGTGAACTCAGTTTTACACTCAGGGGTAGAAATTCATATTTTTGATAAAGTACTTAAAACTACCCGCAACTACCCACCATGTAATGTAAAACTTATAAATAATAAAATTGAAGTAGAATTTAAAACACATTAAGGATTGAGTGCTCACAGAGCACTCACTGCATTATTACAATAAGCCAACTACCGCATCATGTGTATGCTGCGGCCACACACCAACTTGTACTTGCCCTATATGCTGCTTTTGTAGCAATAACATAGCTACACGCGATTGCCCTATTCCACCACCTATAGTTTGTGGAAAATCGCCTTGTAGAAGCGCTTTATGCCAATCAAATTCTAAACGATCTTCATCATTAGTTATGCTCAGTTGTACCTTTAAGGCATCAGGGCTAACCCGTATGCCCATTGATGATATTTCAAATGCATCCTCTAATACAGGATTCCATACTAAAATATCACCGTTCAAGCCTCTATACTCATCAGCTGTAGGTGTAGACCAATCATCGTAATCTGGCGCTCTTACATCATGAATTTTGCCATCTCCTAATGCGCCACCTATACCGATTAAAAATACTGCGCCATACTCTTGTGCAATCGCTTTTTCCCGTTGCTTGGCATCAAAATCAGGATACATTTTGCGTAAATCTTCACTATGTACAAACGTTATATCACGTGGTAAAAACGTGTTTATACCAAAGCTGTCACTTACAAACTGCTCTGTTTTCTTTAAGCCTTTATAAATAGCTTTAACTGTTTCTTGTAATGTACTTAACGAACGTTCGCTCGTTTGGCAAATCACTTTTTCCCAATCCCACTGATCAACATATACAGAATGAATAGGGCTTAGTGAGTCTTCATCAGGGCGAAGTGCCTTCATTTGCGTATAAATACCTTCTCCAACTTTAAAACCATAAGTAGCGAGCGTTTTACGCTTCCATTTTGCAAGTGAATGAATAACTTCATAGCTGCTATCTGTAATCGCTTTCACTTTTACTGCAACTGCATTCTCGTGGCCACTAAGGTTATCTTGTGTGCCATCACCTACTTTAGCCAAGATAGGGGCTTGTACTTCAATTAGCCCTAGTTGCTGCTCTAATTGCTGCGAGAAAAACTGCTTAACTTTGCTTATTTGCTGCTGTTGCTGCATATAGTGTGAACTCATAATAATTGGCCTCATTCCCAGTTATTGTTACTTGTTTAATTGATAAAAAACATCTCAACAGATGCTTCTAATGAGGTTAATGTAACGATTTGAACATTTAATTCAATATCCTTTAATAAAAATAGCTTTATCTTATTAAATCAATTAATTTAACCCCCTCTTAAAATGAGAATTCACTAATTTAAGTAAGACAATCTAATGAATAATTATTTAATCGATAATCTCGATAAACATATACTTCACGCATTAATGGCAAATGCCCGTACAGCTTATGCGGAATTAGCAAAAAAATTCAACGTTAGTGCGGGCACTATTCACGTGCGAATAGAAAAAATGAAGCAAGCAGGCATAATCACCGGAACTCAATTAATGATAGATACTAAACAGCTTGGTTACGATGTATGTTGTTTTATAGGTATTAACTTAAGTAACGCACGCGATTACCCACAAACACTTATTAAATTAGAAGCTCTAGAGGAAGTAGTAGAAGCTTATTACACGACAGGCAACTACAGTATATTCATAAAAGTAATGACCAAATCAATTGATCATCTGCAAGATGTGTTGATTAATAAAATACAAGCAATAGAGGCAATTCAATCAACAGAAACCCTAATTTCTTTGCAAAACCCAATTAGCCGTACGGTAATGCCTTAAGCGTAAAAATCTCGTATAATTGCCGAAAAAAGAGGATAACCATGCAGCAAACTCGCTATCAAAGAATTGAGGGTGTACTTTCACGCCGTCAAACAGACTTAACCGTATGTTTAGAAGACGTACATAAACACCACAATTTATCTGCTATTGTGCGAAGCGCCGACGCTGTTGGCTGCCACCATGTTCATGCTGTGTGGCCAGAAAACCAAAAGTGGTTAACTAACAATACCTCTGGTGGCAGCAAAAACTGGTTAGATACGCACCTTCACAAAAATATTGATGATGCTGTTGCTTTAATGCGTGAGCATAACCCTGATGTACAAATACTAGCAACTCACCTTAGTGAAGATGCCGTCAATTACACAGAAATCGACTACACAAAACCAACAGCAATTATTGTAGGTCAAGAAAAAACAGGAATTTCTGAGCATGCGTTAAAACATGCAGATCAAAATATTATTATTCCAATGCAAGGTATGGTGCAGTCACTTAATGTATCTGTTGCTGCAGCACTTATTTTATTTGAAGCACAAAACCAACGCCAAAAAGCCGGTATGTATAACCGTAATATGTTAAGTGATGAAATTAAGCACCCTATGTATTTTGAAGGCTACCACCCTGTTATTGCCAAACAATGCAGAATGAAAAAGTTGCCTTACCCGCCACTTGACGAAAATGGTGAAATAATTGCGAGTGAACAATTTTGGCAAGCGTTAAAACATACTTGATGGACTAAGGCTCTGTAAGTACACTTAACTCACTCACATATAATAAGATTAGATCAAACTTGTCTAAACCTAGCTTAAACCAATACCCAATTACAGAACTCAAAGGGGTCGGCCCAAAAATGGCTGAGCGTTTGTTAAAGCTAGGCATTATTACAGTACAAGACATGCTATTTCACCTTCCTCTTAGATACGAAGATAGAACTCGCCTTTACCCCATTAATGAACTTGCACTACATAGTCATGTAAGTGTCGAAGCAACCATTGAAACTAGCCAAATTACATTTGGAAAAAGACGTATGTTAGTTGTTCAAATAAACGATGGTACAGGTAGGCTAACACTACGTTTTTTTAATTTTACCGCAGCGCAAAAAAACGCATTTGGTGCTGGTAAAATAATACGTTGTTTTGGTGAAATACGCCGTGGCCGCGTTGGCTTTGAAATGAGCCATCCTGAATATAGCATCAGCGATACCTCCAGCGAACAACCAGTAGCCACAACCTTAACGCCCGTTTATTCAACAACTGAAGGTTTAAAACAGCTATCGATTAGGGCTTTAAGCGAACAGGCTATTGATTTACTAAGCAAGTACTCAGTAGAAGAGCTACTACCTGCAAAATGGCAACCATCAAGTATGGCGTTAAGCGACGCTTTATTGTTATTGCATCGCCCACCAAATGATGTTGATGTAACTGCACTTGAGCAAGGTACTCACCCTGCCCAGCAACGTCTCGTATTTGAAGAATTACTTGCGCAAAACCTCAGTTTATTAAAAGTACGCGAACAAGGGCAACAAGTTAAAGCCGTAGCTTTAAATCCAGTAAACACTCTAGAAAGCCAATTTTTAGAACAACTTCCTTTTGCACCAACCAATGCACAAAGCCGTGTAGTGGCTGAAATCAAAGGTGATATGCAACACGCTCACCCCATGATGCGTTTAGTGCAAGGCGATGTCGGTTCAGGTAAAACTCTAGTAGCAGCACTTAGTGCATTAACAGCTATAGCTCAAGGGTTTCAAGTTGCTTTAATGGCACCAACAGAAATTCTGTCAGAACAACATGGTGTTAATTTTACGGCTTGGTTTAATCAGCTAGGTATAACAGTTGCTTGGCTTGGCGGTAAAACAAAGGGTAAAGAGCGCGTAGAAACACTTGAAAAAATAGCCTCTGGTGAAGCCCAAATGATTGTAGGTACTCACGCTTTATTTCAAGACGAAGTTAAATTTAATAACTTAGTGCTTATAATCATTGATGAGCAACATCGCTTTGGTGTGCATCAGCGTCTATCTCTTCGTGAAAAAGGCAAGTTTGGTGATTGCTACCCTCATCAATTAGTCATGACAGCAACACCTATTCCACGAACGCTTGCCATGACCGCTTATGCTGATTTAGAAACCTCTGTGATAGACGAGTTACCACCTGGGCGTACGCCCATAACCACAGTAGCACTTCCTGATACTCGTAGAGACGATATAATTGCGCGTGTAAAACTGGCCTGTAACGAACAAGGCAGGCAAGTTTATTGGGTTTGTACACTGATTGACGAATCTGAAGCTCTACAATGTCAAGCAGCAGAAGATAGCGCTCTGCAATTAAAAGAGGCACTACCTGAATTAAATGTAGGTTTAGTGCACGGGCGCATGAAATCAGCGGAAAAGCAGGCCATTATGAGTGATTTTAAAGCGGGTAATATTCACGTTTTAGTCGCTACCACAGTTATTGAAGTAGGCGTAGATGTGCCAAACGCTAGTTTAATTATAATAGAAAACCCTGAACGCTTAGGCTTAGCACAATTGCACCAACTGCGTGGTCGAGTAGGCCGTGGTGCCACAGCATCGCACTGCGTCCTTTTATATCACGCACCTCTATCTTATACTGCGCAAAAGCGCTTAGGTGTATTAAGAGATAGTAACGACGGATTTGTCATCGCAGAGCGCGATTTAGAGATACGCGGCCCAGGTGAAGTACTTAGCACTAAACAAACAGGCTTAGCAGAATTTAAAATAGCAGATTTAACACGAGATAAACAAACACTAAACCAAGTTAGACCTATCGCTCAACAAATGCTTAAACAACACCCTAATTTAGTAGAGCCACTCATTCAACGTTGGTTAGGCAATAAATCAAACTATGCACAAGCATAACCCGCTATACACATTCAGGCATTAGTCTACACAATATATAATTTACTAAATGTAGAAACTCACCTTCTGGCTGGAGGTACTTGGGAGCTAATTAATAAAAGTTAATTACTCTCTTTCCTTCAAGCATAAAAAAGATCGACGCTTTCAAGTTGAGTTTGTCTTACTTGAAGCCTGGTAATGTCCTACTTTCACATAGCAAATGCTTCACTACCTTCCTGTCGGGACGGCCTTCCGTGGGGCTCGCCTTCGAGCTGTTTTGTTTGATGTATAGGAATACAAATGCCGTGGAGTACAGGATGTACGAGAGCGGCCACTACTGAGTTTGGCATGGGCTCTTGGCTATTTACTAAACCCCAGAAAGCAAAAAACCCGTTACATTGCTGTAACGGGTTTCTCTTATTTGAAGCCTGGTAATGTCCTACTTTCACATAGCAAATGCTACACTATCATCGGCGCTGTTTCGTTTCACTACTGAGTTCGGCATGGAGTCAGGTGGGTCCAAAACGCTATTGTCACCAAGCAAATTTGGTGCAAAGGATTAATGACAAGCACGTAGTGCTGCTTTTCCTTTGCGCAAGGTGCCTCTACTTTAACGCTACGCGCTAAGAGTCACCTCATAAATTTGGAAAATATCTGATAATATTTTTTAATTCTTTAAGTAATATCTACTTTAGTTATTAACTTCTGTCGCTTCACTGTCACAAAACGCGTTTGGCGTTGTATGGTTAAGCCTCACGGGTAATTAGTACAAGTTAGCTTAATGGCTCACACCACTTCCACATCTTGCCTATCAACGTTGTAGTCTTCAACGGCCCTTCAGAGACTTTAAAAGTCTAGTGAGAAATCATCTCGAGGCCTGCTTCGCGCTTAGATGCTTTCAGCGCTTATCAGTTCCGAACGTAGCTACCGGGCAATGCCATTGGCATGACAACCCGAACACCAGCGGTTCGTTCACTCCGGTCCTCTCGTACTAGGAGCAACCCCTCTCAATTCTCAAACGCCCACGGCAGATAGGGACCGAACTGTCTCACGACGTTCTAAACCCAGCTCGCGTACCACTTTAAATGGCGAACAGCCATACCCTTGGGACCGACTTCAGCCCCAGGATGTGATGAGCCGACATCGAGGTGCCAAACACCGCCGTCGATATGAACTCTTGGGCGGTATCAGCCTGTTATCCCCGGAGTACCTTTTATCCGTTGAGCGATGGCCCTTCCATTCAGAACCACCGGATCACTATGACCTACTTTCGTACCTGCTCGACGTGTCTGTCTCGCAGTTAAGCTGGCTTCTACCATTACACTAACCGTACGATGTCCGACCGTACTTAGCCAACCTTCGTGCTCCTCCGTTACTCTTTGGGAGGAGACCGCCCCAGTCAAACTACCCACCAGGCACTGTCCGTAACCCCGATTCAGGGGCCAACGTTAGAACATCAAAACTACAAGGGTGGTATTTCAAGGACGACTCCAACAAAACTAGCGTCTCATCTTCAAAGTCTCCCACCTATCCTACACATGTAGGTTCAATGTTCAGTGCCAAGCTGTAGTAAAGGTTCACGGGGTCTTTCCGTCTAGCCGCGGGTACACAGCATCTTCACTGCGATTTCAATTTCACTGAGTCTCGGGTGGAGACAGCGTGGCCATGGTTACACCATTCGTGCAGGTCGGAACTTACCCGACAAGGAATTTCGCTACCTTAGGACCGTTATAGTTACGGCCGCCGTTTACCGGGGCTTCGATCAAGAGCTTCTCCCTAAGGATAACCCCATCAATTAACCTTCCGGCACCGGGCAGGTGTCACACCGTATACGTCATCTTGCGATTTTGCACAGTGCTGTGTTTTTAATAAACAGTCCCAGCCACCTGGTCACTGCGGCTCCCGTCCGCTTAGAGAGCAAGTCTCATCACAGATAGGAGCGTACCTTCTCCCGAAGTTACGGTACGATTTTGCCTAGTTCCTTCACCCGAGTTCTCTCAAGCGCCTTAGTATTCTCTACCTGACCACCTGTGTCGGTTTGGGGTACGATTCGGTATAATCTGAAGCTTAGAGGCTTTTCCTGGAAGTATGGCATCAACAACTTCATCACCTTGGTGACTCGTCTCGTGTCTCAGGTTTAATGTTCGTCCGGATTTACCTAAACAAACGCCCTACTCACTTTCACATGGACAACCATCGCCATGCTTGCTTAGCCTTCTCCGTCCCCCCATCGCAATTATACCAAGTACGGAAATATTAATCCGTTTCCCATCGACTACGCCTTTCGGCCTCGCCTTAGGGGTCGACTTACCCTACCCTGATTAACATGGGATAGGAACCCTTGGTCTTCCGGCGTGCGGGTTTTTCACCCGCATTATCGTTACTCATGTCAGCATTCGCACTTCTGATACCTCCAGCATGCCTCCCGGCACACCTTCAACGGCTTACAGAACGCTCCCCTACCACTCAACGTAAACGTTGAATCCGCAGCTTCGGTGCATAGTTTAGCCCCGTTACATCTTCCGCGCAGACCGACTCGACCAGTGAGCTATTACGCTTTCTTTAAAGGATGGCTGCTTCTAAGCCAACCTCCTGGCTGTCTGGGCCTTTCCACATCGTTTCCCACTTAACTATGACTTTGGGACCTTAGCTGGCGGTCTGGGTTGTTTCCCTCTTCACGACGGACGTTAGCACCCGCCGTGTGTCTCCCGGATATTACTTTACGGTATTCGGAGTTTGCAAAGGGTTGGTAAGTCGGGATGACCCCCTAGCCTTAACAGTGCTCTACCCCCGTAAGTATTCGTCCGAGGCTCTACCTAAATAGATTTCGGGGAGAACCAGCTATCTCCCGGTTTGATTAGCCTTTCACTCCTAGCCACAAGTCATCCCCTAACTTTTCAACGTTAGTGGGTTCGGTCCTCCAGTTGATGTTACTCAACCTTCAACCTGCTCATGGCTAGATCACCGGGTTTCGGGTCTATACCTTGCAACTAATCGCCCAGTTAAGACTCGGTTTCCCTACGGCTACCCTATACGGTTAACCTCGCTACAAAATATAAGTCGCTGACCCATTATACAAAAGGTACGCAGTCACCTAACAAGTAGGCTCCTACTGCTTGTACGTACACGGTTTCAGGTTCTATTTCACTCCCCTCACAGGGGTTCTTTTCGCCTTTCCCTCACGGTACTGGTTCACTATCGGTCAGTTGGGAGTATTTAGCCTTAGATGATGGTCCACCTATATTCAGTCAAAGTTTCACGTGCTCCGACCTACTCGATTTCACTTAAAATGTCTTTTCATGTACGGGACTATCACCCTGTATCGTGGCACTTTCCAGAGCCTTCCATTAACACATAATAAGCTTAAGGGCTGTTCCGATTTCGCTCGCCGCTACTTTCGGAATCTCGGTTGATTTCTTTTCCTACGGGTACTTAGATGTTTCAGTTCTCCGCGTTCGCCTCGTTAACCTATGTATTCAGTTAACGATACCTGCAAGCAGGTGGGTTTCCCCATTCGGAAATCCTAGTCTCAAGCGCTTTTTACTAGCTTGACTAGGCTTATCGCAAGTTAATACGTCCTTCATCGCCTCCAACTGCCAAGGCATCCACCGTGTACGCTTAGTCACTTAACCATACAACCCAAACGGGTCTTTGTTAGTGACAGTTTAACTTCGCCAGAAGTTAATATTGAATACTAAAGTAGATACCAATCAATCAACTCAAAGAGTGATTAAATGGCACTGAATGATACTGCTATCATTCTTTTTTACTTTTGAAAACTCTTGATAAATACGAATATTTATCAGAATTTTATTATCAGCTTTTCCAAATTTTTAAAGAGCAGAGAATCAAAAACTTCTCAAAATTAAACACACTCTATTCTCAGGCGATTTTGCTGCCCGATAAAGAATATTTATTTTTAAGAAGTAAAGTGGTGGAGCTAAGCAGGATCGAACTGCTGACCTCCTGCGTGCAAGGCAGGCGCTCTCCCAGCTGAGCTATAGCCCCACATATGCTGGTCTTACTGTTTGTATACCGACTTCATTTTAAGCTTAGTGATAAGATTAAGAAGAAGTGGTGGGTCTGAGTAGATTTGAACTACCGACCTCACCCTTATCAGGGGTGCGCTCTAACCAGCTGAGCTACAGACCCAAACAATAAGTGTTGTTCTCTTTACAATTAACAATCATCTGTGTGGACACTACGAACAAATAAGTTCTAAATCGTATAAGGAGGTGATCCAGCCCCAGGTTCCCCTAGGGCTACCTTGTTACGACTTCACCCCAGTCATGAATCACTCCGTGGTAAACGTCCTCCCGAGGGTTAGACTATCTACTTCTGGAGCAACCCACTCCCATGGTGTGACGGGCGGTGTGTACAAGGCCCGGGAACGTATTCACCGCGTCATTCTGATACGCGATTACTAGCGATTCCGACTTCATGGAGTCGAGTTGCAGACTCCAATCCGGACTACGACGCACTTTAAGTGATTCGCTTACTCTCGCGAGTTCGCAGCACTCTGTATGCGCCATTGTAGCACGTGTGTAGCCCTACACGTAAGGGCCATGATGACTTGACGTCGTCCCCACCTTCCTCCGGTTTATCACCGGCAGTCTCCTTAGAGTTCTCAGCATTACCTGCTAGCAACTAAGGATAGGGGTTGCGCTCGTTGCGGGACTTAACCCAACATCTCACAACACGAGCTGACGACAGCCATGCAGCACCTGTATCAGAGTTCCCGAAGGCACCAAACCATCTCTGGTAAGTTCTCTGTATGTCAAGTGTAGGTAAGGTTCTTCGCGTTGCATCGAATTAAACCACATGCTCCACCGCTTGTGCGGGCCCCCGTCAATTCATTTGAGTTTTAACCTTGCGGCCGTACTCCCCAGGCGGTCTACTTAATGCGTTAGCTTTGAAAAACAGAACCGAGGTTCCGAGCTTCTAGTAGACATCGTTTACGGCGTGGACTACCAGGGTATCTAATCCTGTTTGCTCCCCACGCTTTCGTACATGAGCGTCAGTGTTGACCCAGGTGGCTGCCTTCGCCATCGGTATTCCTTCAGATCTCTACGCATTTCACCGCTACACCTGAAATTCTACCACCCTCTATCACACTCTAGTTTGCCAGTTCGAAATGCAGTTCCCAGGTTGAGCCCGGGGCTTTCACATCTCGCTTAACAAACCGCCTGCGTACGCTTTACGCCCAGTAATTCCGATTAACGCTCGCACCCTCCGTATTACCGCGGCTGCTGGCACGGAGTTAGCCGGTGCTTCTTCTGTCAGTAACGTCACAGCTAGCAGGTATTAACTACTAACCTTTCCTCCTGACTGAAAGTGCTTTACAACCCGAAGGCCTTCTTCACACACGCGGCATGGCTGCATCAGGCTTGCGCCCATTGTGCAATATTCCCCACTGCTGCCTCCCGTAGGAGTCTGGACCGTGTCTCAGTTCCAGTGTGGCTGATCATCCTCTCAAACCAGCTAGGGATCGTTGCCTTGGTGAGCCATTACCTCACCAACTAGCTAATCCCACTTGGGCCAATCTAAAGGCGAGAGCCGAAGCCCCCTTTGGTCCGTAGACATTATGCGGTATTAGCAGTCGTTTCCAACTGTTGTCCCCCACCTCAAGGCATGTTCCCAAGCATTACTCACCCGTCCGCCGCTCGTCAGCAAAGTAGCAAGCTACTTTCTGTTACCGCTCGACTTGCATGTGTTAGGCCTGCCGCCAGCGTTCAATCTGAGCCATGATCAAACTCTTCAATTAAAAAGTTTTATGTCTTTCGACAGCTCAATGAATTCTGAATTTATTTAATATCTTTCGATATTGAATTGACTGTGCTGAATAACTACCTAAGTAATTATTCTGTTGGTCACTCAGTTTCAATTGAGACTCTAATTTGTTTGCCTCGCTACCGAAGTAGGTTGGCTGTTAGAACTCAATCTGCACGAGTGCCCACACAGATGATTGCTTTATATTGTTAAAGAACGTTTTGAGTCGCTTTAGCGCCTCAAGGGATGCGAATAATACACCCTTTATTTTTCGAGTCAACACTTTGTTTTAAACTTTCTTTTTAGAAGATTCAAAAACGAAGTTTTATTTAACTCTCTGAGCCGCTGCTGCCTTGCTATGCATCGGCGTTTCCCGTCTCAGTGGGGTCGCATTATAGGGAGATCCAAAAACAGATCAACCCTTTTTTTAGATCTTTTTACTGTTCGAACAAAAATACAACAAAACACGGTAAAACCTCATCAAAACAGCCATAAGCTGATGCTTTTTTACACTCTTCTTTATTATTTAATACAAATATCATTGCTATGTTCAATTAAGACGTTAAGATAGCAAGTTCACAATGTTAAATTAATGTTTATTTCCTGTTTATTGGTAGATCTAAAATGAAATTACCCGATCAAAAATCTTTTATCTTCTCTGTTATTCTTGCTGTAGTTGGTTTTGTTATTGTTGAATTTGCTTTAGGCAGCTTAGCTTTAAGCCCTGCACTACTATTTGGTGCTGGTTTATTAATAGGTGCGATTGCTATTGCAGCAATGTCATCTGAAGGTGTTGAAGAAACCGAAGTTAAAACAAAAACACTTTATGTTGGCAATCTACCTTATCGTGCAAACGAAGGTGTGGTTCGTGCTTTGTTTGAAGAACAAGGTAAAGTGTTTAACGTACGCCTATTAAAGGATAAAAATACAGGCAAGCGTCGTGGCTTTGGTTTTGTTGAAATGGCGCAGGCAGATGCAGATAATGCAATTGCTAAGCTTAACGACAGTGAGTTTCAGCAACGTACTTTAAAAGTACGCGAAGCAAAACAAAAACAAGAAGATGATTCTAGTGCTCTTCGCACTGAGACGGATCAATCAGTGTAACTAGTTTTATCGCTAGTTTATCACTATTAATATCAGCCGTTGCATAGTAATGCAGCGGCTTTTTTATGTCTGAAGGTTTTTTTGCTAGAAGGTTTGATTGAGCCAATAAAAAATGAACTCTATTTGCTATAGCTTGACCTGAATCTAACAACTGTACATCTCCCTTGAAGTACTCCCTAATAGGGTTGGCTAATATAGGGAAATGCGTACAGCCTAATACAAGCACGTCAGTATTTTTATCTACTTTTAGGCTATCAAGCTCTTGATGGAGTTTGAGCATGTCTAAGGCTTGTGTGTAAAAATACTGCTCAGCTAAAGCAACCAACTTAACGCTGCTATATAAGTTAACCGTTACATTACGTGCGTGTTCAGTAATTAAAGTTTTTGTATATCGACTTGTGACTGTAGCAGGTGTTGCCAATAGCGCTATGTGATTAGTACGAGTAAGCTCTGCTGCAGGCTTTATTGCAGGTACTACACCCACAATAGGAATAGAGGTTATTTTACGAACAGCACTCAGTGCCGAAGTTGAAGCCGTATTACACGCTATAACAATTAAATCAACACTCAACTTATTGCTATTAATAAAATGGATTAATGAATATAAGCGATTAATGATTGTTTGTTGGGACTGCGCTCCGTAGGGAAGTAGTGCGTTATCCATAAAATAACTGTACTGAGCATCAGGAATGCTTTGCTTTATATGCTCAAGTACAGTGGTGCCACCAATACCTGAATCAAAAACCATTATATGCGCTGACAAACAACTGTTCCCACTAAACGTTAAGAACGGCAGTTTGCCATGAGGTATTTATAAAAGAAAGTAGTTTAACTTTGCTGAGTTTCTAAATCAGCGAGATCGTCTGCCGCTGTGTTTAACTGATTTAAATTTTCAAACATCGATTTAGTGTAATCAACTAGCTTATCGATTTCTTGTTGATCTTGGTTTAACCATTGTAAGATCCCAGCAAGTTGATTTTGTAAGCCTAACTCACCTGCTTTTTCAAAAGCATTTTTTAGATCATCGTTAAAAGGTGCTAATGTATCAGCCACTTCTTTTTCTGGAGCAGGCTTATACTCTTCGTAGCTCTTAACAGTTGCGACCGTTTTTGTTTGACGTAAATCCATAGAAAAAGCCACCAGCTGTTCACTACCTAAACTTAACTCTTGCGCTTGTTCAAATGCTTTATCTAAATCGCCACCAAAAAATGTTGAGCTTACATTTTGTAAGTCTTCCATCATCGCATTAATTGCATCTTGCTCTTGTTCGTTTAATTCACCATTAACCGACATTGAAAAAGACACCTGGCGAGATTGCGATGACGAACTTACATATGATTCGCTATCATTGGTTCTGCTATAACCGCTAGCTGATTGGGACTCGTATGCATCGGCAAAGCTTATGCTTACTTCATCACCTTCGGCAGTTGTAAACTTGTACTGAGCATCACTGCTCATACTTACATATTGGCCTTGGCTTATACTTACACTGGCAGGTTGAGGATTAAATAACGATTCCTCCAATGTATCTATACCGTCGAAGATACCCTCTTGTGATTTTTTAATGCCTTCTTCCATGTCGTCATTAAAAATACCAGTGCCTTTAAGTTCTTCAACGGCATCATCAATACCCATTTGTACTCCTTTGCGCGCTTCGCCAAGCATATTCTTAAGCTTGTCATCGTCAGCGCCGTTTGCTTTTGCCTTATTAACGGCGCCACTGACAAAGTCGAGTACATTTTTTACTATTTCATCAAAATCAAATAGTGATTTCTCTGCTTTTTTTTCTTGAACGGGTAAGCCTAGTTGCTCAGCCATTTTATCGCCGAGTACTTTTGCAGCAAGCTCTCTACCTCGTTGTTGATAGTTATCTTGAGGAGACTCAATTGTAGGCTGCTGAATATCAGCCTTATTATTGAATTTATTGACATTACTGTTTGGCGTAAAGTTATAGTTACCTATTTTCATAAACTGTCTCCTATGCGTGCGTAGCTCTTTATCGGCCAGCGCAAATAAAACTAAAGTTAAGCGAGCAAAAAAACACCATTAACTCTAACCAAAACTAGACAAATACACAGCGCACCCTACAATAACGCCGATAAACAGATCTTAGATAAGGTAGTAGCGTTAATGGCAGTTATTAAAATAGATACCACACAGTACCAAGCGCAATTAAGTGAAAAAGAGCAGCGTATAAGTGCACAGTTTCGACGTTTTGGTGTGGAGCAGCTAGAAGTATTTAGCTCAGAGCCAACTAACTACCGCCAACGCGCAGAGTTTAGAGTATGGCACGATGGCGACGATCTGTTCCATATTATGTTTGATCAACAAACAAAAGAAAAAATTCGCGTAGATACATTTGATCCTGCGGCACCTCTTGTAGGTGAAATCATGCAAGTGATGATTGAAAATCTTAAACCATGTGAGATTTTACGCCGCAAGCTATTTCAAATAGATTACCTATCAACCCTAAGCGGTGAAATTTTAGTGAGCCTGCTTTATCACAAACCACTAGATGAGCAGTGGCTAACTGAAATAAAAGCACTTAAAGAAAAACTAAGCAGCAAGTACAAAATTGATTTTATTGGCCGTGCCCGCAAACAAAAAGAAGTACTTGGTGATGACTTTGTTACTGAGCGTTTAACTGTTAACGGCCAAGAGCTTATTTACCAACAAGTTGAAAACAGCTTTACTCAGCCAAATGCTAAAGTAAATATTAATATGCTTGAATGGGCGCAAGACTTATGTAAACCACTTAAAAATGATTTATTAGAGCTTTATTGCGGTAACGGTAACTTTTCTATTGCACTGGCGGGTTCTTTTAATAAAGTACTAGCAACTGAAATATCTAAATCGTCTGTTCACTCTGCTCAGTATAACATTGCCAAAAACAATGTAGATAATCTCGATATTATACGTATGTCGAGCGAAGAGTTTACTCAAGCAATGAATGGTGAGCGTACTTTCTCTCGTTTAGAGGGCATAGATTTAAAAAGCTACGACTGCCAAACCATATTAGTTGATCCACCGCGCGCAGGCATGGATGAGTTAACGTGTGATTTAGTGGCTAATTACGAAAATATAATTTATATATCGTGTAATCCAGAAACCCTTGAGCGTGATCTTGATCATTTAACTCGTACGCATAACGTTAAGCGCTTTGCGATATTTGATCAGTTCCCTTATACGCATCACATAGAATCAGGTGTTTTCTTACAGCGTAAATAGCCAACCAAAATTAAAGTGCCAGTACTTTTATAAGTGCTGGTATTTGTTCTTCACTAAACACTTGAATCCCATTCTTCATAAATAATGCTGCAGTTAAACCTAGACCTTCGATTTATACTCCGCGATGCTTTCCATCATATATTGTATTTCGTCCATAAGAAGGGCTCGATTCTTTAAGTAGAGCAAAACGAACTTTATTCTTTTTACAAACTTCTAGCGCTATATTAGCCCCAGTTTGAAATTGCTCTGTAACATCCTCTCCTGAATTAGTAATTACTCTCCCCTGTATTATTTCAGCAGGAGCTCTAGGAGTAGATAGCCCACCTGCAACTTCAGGACAAAAGGATACTATTTTCTTATTACTTTGCCATACCCGTAATTGTGGATGCTGTAATGTTTGTCCTTTTCCATCATAACGAACAGGCTGCCCTAGCAAGCAACTCGATACTAATATTTTTTCCATTGCTACATCCTTATAAAGCAAAAAAGCTCCCTGAGGAGCTTTTTTAGTTTTAGCTAAATTTATTTGCTAGCTAGATAATTAATCAGTTTACCAATGTCTTCTGGCTCAGTAATACCCGACTCTCGGCCAAGGTTTAATTTGTACTTACCATTTACAATAAATGTAGGTACGCCACGTAGTGCGCCTTTTTCTTTAAAGTAGTCTTGATCGCGTTTCATTTTAGAGCTTAGCGTACGTACCGAGAAGCTTTTGAAAAGCTTATCAAACTTATCGCCATCTACACCTTGTGCTACAAATATATCTTTTACATCAGCAAGCTCATTAAACTTAGCGCGCTTGGTATGAATGTGATTAAAAATTGCAGAAACAATTTTATCTTTTTGTGGAAGCACTTCAGCTGTCGCTAGCGCTTGGCTCATCATTTGTTGATTTTCTGGGTCACGAACACCTACAAAATCCACATGGCTCTTTTTAAATTTAACATTTTTATCAAGCTTAGGTTTAAACTCACCAATTAATGCTTCCATGTTATTACATGCAGGGCAGTAAAATGAGAAAAACTCTTTAATCTCTGGTTTTTTAGTTGCACGCTCAGATATCACGTCGTAATGCACGCCTTCTTCATACGTTGCTGCAAAACTAGTTGCTGCCATTGGCAGTAATACTGCAAGTAAACCTGCTTTAACTAATTTGATCATTATTATTATTCTCCGAGATTAAAGTGTTAGTAAAAAAGCAACTAACTCATCAAGTTCTTGCTGATTATTGATGGTGTTAATATTTATTTTATATTTATCGTTAACTATAAAAGTAGGCACGCCTGTAAGTGCGCCAATTTTCGAGTATTTATTTTGTTTGTCTTGCATTGCACGTTCAGCGGCAATAATTGGCATACTTGCAATGTCTTGATCGAATGTCGCGCTATCAATACCGTTAACTTCAAGTAACTTTTTAACGTCTTTCATTTGCGTTAAAGGAGCACGTTGAACATGAATGCTTTTGAATATTTGATCGCTAATGCTTTGCGCCTGCCCATGTTTTTTGCCAATTAAGTAGGCATAGCTCAAATTGCTTTGTGCTTGTGGCGAAACGCCGCCTAAAAAGTTCACATGGTTTTTAATGAACTCTGTACCTTCAGGTAGGTTTTTTTCGATTGCTTTAGCAACTGGCTCAAATTTAAAACAGTGCGGGCAATAGTAAGAAAAAAACTCGGTTACCTGTGGCTCCGCGCTTTTATCTACATCAATCACTGTGTATTGGTTATCGGCTTCAAACTGTGCAGCAAGTGCTGCAAATGGTAAACATAAAAGTAATAAACTCAGTTTCAATTTTTTAAGCATTGGTATCTCGTTGTACTTATCTTTAAATAAAATATTATGGCAATAACTTAAGCGGTGCTTCTTGCAGTGCTGCAAGCTGCTCTTTTAGCGCTAAAATTTGTTGCTCCCAGTATTTGTCATCTGCAAACCACGAAAAGTTCCGTACAAAAGCAGGATCGCTCCATCGTTTAGCTACCCATCCCATGTAATGAATAATACGCATCGCTCGCAGCGGTTCAATCAATTTGAGTTGAGTGTGGTCAAAATCACAAAACTCTTCATACGCATTTACAAGGGTGTCTAACTGTAACAGTTGCGTAGCCCTATCGCCACTGAGCATCATCCATAAATCTTGAATAGCAGGACCTTGACGGCTATCGTCTAAATCAACAAACATTAACGCATCACCTGCCCACAATATGTTACCTGCATGGCAATCTCCATGTAAGCGAATACTGTGCGTATCTTTATACTGCGTTTGTGCCTGCTCTATTACTAAATCTAAAATAGTGTAAAAAGCAGTACTTATTCCCATTGGTACCAAGTTACTTTTTTGAAGATGAACTTTGGCTGTATGTAAGTATTCTTCACAGGTAAGTGTTGGTCTATGCGTAAATGGTTTGGTTTTAGCAACTTGATGCATACGGCCAATTAATCGCCCCATCACGTCAAGTTGATCTAGGTTATCAACCTCGAATAGGCGTCCACCTACGCTTGGAAATAACACAAACAAATAGCCTTGGTGCTCAAACAAGCTTTTTCCATTATATTTAACCGGTGCAACTACTGGTACTTCTGCCTCTGCTAGTTCAAATGCAAAATCATGTTCTTCTTGAATTTGCTCTTTGCTCCAGCGTTCTGGGCGATAAAACTTTACTACGTAGCGCAGGCCATCTTCAGCCTTAAATTGATAAACTCTGTTTTCGTAACTGTTAAGTGCTAATAAACCCGACTCAGCATAAATGCCTACCGTTTCTATAGCATCGAGTATTAGGTCGGGTGTTAGGTCAATAAAGCTAAATTTACTCATACTCTTCTTATATAAAATAAAAGCGGGTTATTCACCCGCTTTTGTTAATTGCTATAACTTACTACTTATTGGGTAAGCCGATATTACCGTGCTTTAAAAAAGTTACTTGGCTGCGATATCGTTTCGTCAGGTTCACTGACTGGCGAAAGCACAAAGCTGAACTCGGTCATTGGTGCTTTTAAATCATAAGGGTCCATTACAAGCGAAAGTGGTACATTGTGAGACTGACCAGCTTGCACAGTAAATGTTTGCTTACCTAAGTATTTAAAGTTATCAAGTCCTTGGACCTTAATGTTAAAGGTTTGCTCGTATTGCGCTTTATTAATCACTTTTAACGTGTAAGTGTTTTCTACCAAACCATCAAAGTCGACACGGTATAATTGGTTTCTATCACGGATAATATCAAAGTCCATGGTTTTACGCAGTGCTATATTAGCGACAAGCGCCCCCGTAAGTACAACAAGTATGACCGTATAACCTATGATTTTAGCTCGTAGTGGATTAGTTTTATTTTCAGGTGTTTCTAGGTTTCGCTCTGTCGTATATGAAATAAGCCCACGCGGATAGTCCATTTTGTCCATCACACCATCACAGGCATCAATACACGCACCACAGTTAATACATTCAGCTTGTAGGCCATTACGAATATCTATACCTGTTGGGCATACTTGAACACACAAATTACAGTCTATGCAGTCGCCCATTTCTAGGTCTTCATGAGCAACTTTGCGCGAACGTGGACCACGGCTTTCGCCTCTTTGCTCATCGTACGTTACGGTGTAAGTATCTTTATCAAACATAGCAGATTGAAAGCGTGAATACGGACAAATATGTAAACACATAATTTCACGCATCCAGCCAGCGTTGGCATAAGTACATGCAGCAAAGAAGATAATACTTATTAATGCATAACCACCGACGCTAAAAGTGACGAAATCAGGGAGCAGTTCTCTAATGGGTGTAAAGTAGCCTACAAACGAGATTGCGGTATACAAAGAAAACAAGATCCAGCTGGAATGCTTAGCTGTTTTCCGCCAAAACTTATCAAAATCCATTGGCCGTTGATCGAGCTTTTTACGCTGATTTGCCGTTCCTTCAAACTTTTCTTCAAACCAGATAAAAATAAAGGTCCATACGGTTTGTGGGCAAGTATAACCACACCACACCCGGCCATAAAAAGTGGTAACTAAAAATAGCGCAAACGCTGCCAACATAAATATAAACGCAAGAATAGTAAAATCTTGAGGCCAAAGCGTTAAACCAAAAATATTATACTTTTGGCCAATCAAATCAAACAATACAGCTTGTTGCCCGTTAAAATTGATCCAGGGTAATACCATAAAAGCGAGCATGCCTAAAAAGCCAATACGCTGCCTGAGTAACTGATGGAGGCCTTTTACAGCACGCACATAAATACGATTTCGGGGATTAAACCTGTCATCATCTCGGCTTAAATCCGGCTTTTGGATTTTTACCTCTACAGGTATATTTTTTACTTTAATTTGCTTGTCCATCGAAGTTCCTCAACGCCGCTTGGAAATAAAAATTCAGCAATACTCAAGTACTCTATAACTAAAGCGTGCACGTTACATGCTTGGCATATTTAGGTTAATAAATAGCCTCTTGAATAGTTTCAGATATTTCAGAAATATCTGACTGCTGTTAGCTATTATAACAATATTGGCTAGAATTACTGACTTAGATTGCTAATAATTTATTCATCTCAGTTACTTGCTTTTAAAATGCAGTTTATTACACTGCATGGTAATTTAACCCTATTTAGATCAAGGTTTACGTATCCATGAAAAAATTTATTATATTGGTAGTGCTGATCCTTGCCTTTTTCACTATTGACCATCCTTTAATAAAAGAACCCCGTGAAAAGTTATTAGGAGAAGGCATTGGTTTTTTAAGTGATGCCAGCAAAGTAAACAGAAGCCCTGCTGCAAACATGGCTAAAAATAGAGTAGCCGCTCAGTTAAAGCTTTCTGAATCTGAGCAAGAGTACATAGAAAAAACATTTACGACTGATGATTCAGTACAGCTTTTTCATTTACGTTACTGTCGTGAGCGCGATCTTAACTTGTATTTTTACGATGAGCGCTTAAACACGGTGTGTAAAATAGTCTCTGAAGCTTTAGAGCAAAAGCGAGCTAAGTAATGGATTTTTCTAACCTAAATAAAAAAGCCAGCGACTCGTTTTATAAGCAACGCAATATGCTCAAGCAATTAGCCCAAGGTAAAACGCTTAAGTGTGAAAAATGTAATGGAGTTTTAACGCTTGATCTAGCCACCAGCGAATCGGGTAAAGGCTTAGTAAAGTGCAAGCAAGGCTGCACTGATATTGTTTTAGAACTAGGCGCTTAGATTAAGCGCCTAAAAGGCAAAGCAAATTACTCGTCCCAACTATCATCTGTAATTAAACCACTATTAATAGCAACAACTTCAATAAGCTCTGCAAAACCTAATGCAAAATCACCCATAGATTCATACTGATATTGGCACAATGCGTCTGAGGTCATATTATTTTGTGCTGCAATTTGTGTTACGGCTTGCTGATCAAGTGCAAAAAAGCTAAGCGTACTAAGTGCACTTTCTAGTGCTTGTTTAAATTCGGCATCTAACTCGGGAGCATTTAAAAGAGGCTCAGCATACGCTTTCGTCGCCACTAAAAAACCTTCACTCCACGGCTTACAAAACTCAAGGTTAAACTCTACTGGTAACTTGTATCCAGTTTCAAACACTTGCTCACTAATTTTATGATAAAGCGCCATGAATAAAAACAGCATCTCTTCGTCTAAGTCGTTAGCTGTGTTTGGTAGTATTTGTGCAAGCCACTCGTGCACATCTAGTGGGCTGGGCGAACAAATAACGCCAAATAAGTAACCTTCACTTTGCTCAAGGGTCATAGCTTGAGGCTGAGTGTTTAAAAACGTGCTGAGCTGCTTTGCATGCAACTCAGTAAATTGGGGTATTTGCATTAAAACTCTTTATATTGAAACAATTAAAAATTGAGCGGGTAGCGACCTTGGTTATCTGGTCGGCCTAAAAACTTAACCGCATCATGTACATCTTTTGGTAAGCTGGCATCTGGTTTTACATAACCGGCGACACTAAAATCAAAATTAGCTTTAAGTGTAGCATCTGCTTCAAGGCCTAACGTATTATCTGGGTCAATTAATATAGCTATATCACCCGACTTACAGCTTAACTTGCCTCCTAGAGGGCCTATATTAAACCAGCCATTTAACCCTTGCACATCAATATTTGGGCTCGCGATCTCACCCTTTAACGATTCGCAATAAGGTGCACCCGAGCCATATTCTTCAAGTTCTAATATTACGCGACCTTTAGCTGTTACTGGCAATGGTAGCTGTATTCTTCCCATCGCACGCTCAACCGTTGAGCGAACTAAACCATCGGTTACTTTTACTTTGTTATTAAATAACCCATAACTTATGTCGGCATATCCTGAAATATCACTACGTTCACGCGCATTACCAAATTTAATATTTGCGTTTAACTTACCAGTAAATAATTGCCAGCCTGCTATATCCCACCGTACATTATTTAGTTGCTCGCCCTCAAAGCGTACTTGCATCATTTGCCCTTCCCACACAGTACCAACAGTTTGGCCAATTTCTAACTGTTTAGGCAAGTAGGGTTTTGCTATATCAAGCGCTATAACCGCCGGTAATTTAATAATACAAAACACAATAAAACTGACTAAAAATACAGCCGATAACATTATTATTTTTTTCATTAATTAATTCTCTAATACCAAGCGGCTTACACGTACATAACCCGATTTGTCGTCACGGCTTAAATCTAAATTTTCAATTTTTAAACCATGCTGATTTACCAATTCGTCTAACCATTCGATTAGTTGATTAAACTCTACAGAGTCGAGCGTTAAACGAAGTGACCCCGTACTAGGCTGCATTTTACTAATATCTATTTGATAACGACCACGTGTAGAGTTAACAACTTGGCTTAAGTTTGTATTGCTCACTACGTTAGTATTACCCGCCGCTTTTAGCTTTACTATGCTTTCATCAACCCAAACAAGAAGCTCTTGTTGTTTTATCTGTGACTGTTGCGCTTTTTCTATTGCGTTATTTAATGGTCTAAATATACCCATAACTAAAACAAAAATAATAAATACGCCACCAGCGATCATAACTAATTGCTGCTCTTGCTCTTTTAGTGAGCGCCAATATTGCATTAACTGCTTTTTCATACCGCACCTCGCAGTTTAATTTCGCCCACAACATAATCACCGTCGTTATTTAAAGAGCCTTGCTCAACGGTTAAACCTTGTTTTTCGAGTATGGTTTTAACTTTACCAAATGTTTGAAAGTCTTTTGCTCTAGCGCGAATACGCAGCTCATTTCGACGCTTATCGTAGCGCAGAGTTTCTAGGGTAAATTCACTCACCTGAGAAAACACATCAACCAAATTTGCGGTTAAGTCTAAAAAGCCAGCTTCACTTGAACCTTGCACTCTATCAAGTGCGCCTTTTATTTGGCTTTTAATTAAGTTAGGGCGAACTTTTACGCCAGGAAACGCTTTTTGATATCTATCAACCACTTGCGCTTTAGCTATTTCTAGTTCCGAGTTGAGTTGGTGCAGTTCTATTGATTTAATTGCAACCGTAGAGACTAGCGCAACGCCTGCAATAATTGCTGCGCCTTTCCAGTACCCCCACCACAATGAGCTTTTCTTTTTAAGCTGATAAAGGCCTTGGCGCAAATTAAATTTAACGCTATCTAATTGCTTTGCAAATAAAGCTAAAGGCAAGTCGTATTCATTGGTTTGTGCGTGTAGGTTAACACTTTCAGGAAAATGATTCGCAGGGCTAAAATGCTTAATGTTTGGATTGCCTAAAGCCGTTAAATAATTACTTAACCAACTTGGTTCAACCGCACTTATATGCCATTGCCCTTGTTTAAATAACCACTGGTTATTAAGTTCAATAGCAGTGGCCTCACCTTCATCTCCCACAGGGAGTAACAGTGCATCTGGTAATATTTTATAAACAGATAAATCATGCTCTGCAAATAACGCAAGCCATTGTTCAAACCATTCACGATCGGTCATTGCTACACGTATGGCATGTTGCTCGCCAAGCATAGTTGGCTCGCCTACTGCTATAAATAAGTCATCTACATCACAGGCTATATCTTCTTCAAGCATGTACGGCAATGCTTGTTCAAGTTTACGGTTCCACTTTGTGGGTAAGGCAACTGTCTTTAATTGCACTTGGTCACTTGGTAGTAAAACAATAACTTCTCTGCTTTGTGCTTTTTCACTTAACTCAGTTAAGTGGCTTGCATTGGATAATTCACCACTGGCTATTATTTCTTGTTCTTGTGGTAAGTATATTAACCAGTTAAGCAGTTCTTGTTCGGTTTGACCCGTGCGGATCAACAGTATTTCTGTCACTGTACGCCTCCAAATTTTCGCGCCAGTATCGTTACGTCGCCATCTTTAGCGTGCAGTAATGTGGTCATCGAAAAACGCAATTCAACAAAGTTTGCCTGCGTTTGTAATTTAAAATATTCGCTATTAATACTAAATAAGTCTTTTACAGATTCTATATTTGCTCCACCTTGTTGCTGCACCTCAGTGAAAAACTCGTCAATGCTGTCAAAGCCTGTTTCAGGGCGAGCCCCAATAACAGCTTCAGCAGCAGATAAACTCAGTTCATCAATCATGGCGCTCAAGATAAGAGCTTGTTCTGGCTGTAGTGTATTTACATTAATCAATAATAAGGGGCTGCCTGGTATTACACATACATACGGTAATACTTTTTCCATTACTAATGGGTTAAACCCTTTCACTAAACGCAGCTCCGAAGTTGACGCAAATAAGCTATTTGCAGTCATATACGGAAATTTACGAGATAAATACTCATCCTCCTCCGCGCCTGAACGATAAGTAATGCTGTCCTCATCAAGCCAATCAAATACACTATCGGCCATCGCCTCTTCTGACTCATCCGCAGGTAAATCTTCAATATTTTCAAGTAGTGCAAATAACGCTTTATGCGCAGGGTTTGTTTTACTTGTGCTGCTTACATCAGGCTCTTGTGCTAATGCATTTAAATTTAAACAGGCTTGTAAGTCAGTAATTTGACCACTCAAAGTACCATTATCAACCGGGTATGCAGTATTACCTTGAGTTGCCCAAATTTGATCAAGCGACGTTTTATCTGCATCATCTTTCTTGCTTTGTATAAGCCCTTTGATAGCTAACTCTTCTGCCCCATATGCATACCACTTAGCTTGTTGATGACCTTGCAGGTTAGTGCTTTTTTGTACTTGAACCATCAAATTAGCACTCATTTCAACCGCTAAAATAGCAGCTAATGCAACAATAAATAAAACAATAACAAGTGCTGCGCCACGTGACGCTTGCTGTTTACCCATTATCCACACTCGTACTTTGTGTTGTACTTGGTGGCGCAACAACTTTGCCCTGACCTGGAACTAAAAATACTCGACGAATAGGTTCAGCCTCTATTTGCTGAAGTGTTACAGCAACGGCTTTAGGAAGCGCTTTAATTTCCCATTGTTCTTGCCATGCGTTTTTATCATCTAAAAACTCAAACTTGAGCTCTTCTACATTTTCAAGTATTCGCTGTACACGCGGCTCCATATTATCAAGCTGGTCCACGTATACCCTGTAAACGCGTTCAAGGTTATCATCTAGCACTCTGTAACCAACGGCTTGTAATTCAGAGCGAGGTAATAAGTTAATAGGGTTTATCCAACCGTCGCGTACAAATGCAATGCCATCGTATTGGCTTTCTAATACATAGCGACCTGCTAGTAAGTATTGCTCTTGCACATCGCCCGACTCATTGCGAACTGCGCGCTTAGTCATTTGGCTAAAGTCTTGATCCATTAACCTAAAGGTAGTTTGTAACGCGTTTAACTCAGCAATTGTTTCGTCCGAGGCATCTTTTGCTTTGGTGGTGCTATCTAGTATTTGATGAGTGGCAATAATTACAAAAGCTAAAATACCCAGTGCCACCATTACTTCTAGCAACGTAAACCCGCGCTGCTTCACTTACTTACTGCCTTTGTTAAGGTAAGTCGAAAGCTCATACGCTGAGTTCTCATACTTTTCATCGGTAAATACATTGATTGTTACTTTAACAAAGCTTTTATCGGCTGTGGCTACTACCTCTTGCTGCCAAAACCATTCAACACCCGCCATTACTTCACTACCTCGTGCATTGTTTTTACCTTGCCACTGTTCACCTTTTGTACGCTGCTCAATAAGTACGTTTTCAGCGACCCAAGATGCATACGTTTGCTCTTCAATTGTTGTTAAGTGATGTATATGCTCGCCAGTTGCTTGCATGGCCGCTATACCTGCCATCGCACAAATACTTAGCGCAACCAGTACTTCTAATAACGTAAAGCCTTTATTAAACTTCATTATTCTGGCTCTCGGCGAAAATTAACTGGTGCAGTAAACTCGCCTTCAATGTAATAAACAGGTTCACTTTGCTCTTTTAATTCAAGAATTAGCTGGAACGCACTTACCTCACCCGATGATAAAATAAGCACCTGTGGGATTTTCACTTTTTTAAGCTCTAACAAGCTATCTTCATCGCCGCCGCTCATTAGCTCGCGCCAATTAGACTGCTCTAATAAGTTATCTTGCGCCCATGCTAAGTCTTCTAAATTTAAAGTGAGCTTTAATCGTTCATCTAGCTCTATGGGCTTGAATAGCTCTTCACGTTCAAAAGTTATCCATTTTTCGCCATCAAAAACTAAATACTCTAACGTATTCTCTTCAACTAAAAAGCCAAGCTCAACCTGGTTTAAAATTGCAAATTCAGATGCCATATTAATGGTGGTATGCAGCCTAAGCGCTTGAGTGTCTAACTCATCTTCGGCGCCACCTTCTAAGCTGTATACCACCATTTTTGTGGCAAAAGCGATGATCACTAATACCACTAAAATTTCTATTAAACTAAAGCCTCTACCTTTTGTATGCAGCTGCTTAAGGCTTACTTGCATAGCAAGCCTCGAGCAGTTGGGTATTTATACATAAAAGCGTATTTAGACATTATTGTTTGTCTTCATCCCAGTTACCGATGTCATCATCAGTGCCTACTTCGCCATCTGGGCCCATAGAAAAAATATCAAACTTGCCAATTTCGCCTGGGCTAATTAACTGATACGTATTACCCCACGGATCATCTGGAAGCTCGCTAATAAAGCCGCCATCAGGAAAGCGTTTAGGAATTGGCTCAATGCTTGTTTTATTAACTAACGCTTCTAAGCCTTGCTCTGTACTTGGGTAGCTTTTATTTTTAAGCTTATACAAGCTCATAGCATCTTCAAGTTGTTGAATATCTAAATGCGCTTTATCGATAGCAGCCTCTTCTTGCTGGCCCATAATATTAGGCGCAACAATTGACATAATCATCCCGATGATAACTAGTACCACCATTACTTCTAATAAAGAAAAACCTGATTGTTTATTCACGTAAATACCTCGTTATTCTAAAAACACTAAGCAAAAATGATTTAGGTAAAATCATTAATATATAAAAACTTATTAAAGCCCTACAGCTTTGTTCATCGCCATTATTGGTTGCAGTATTGCCATTACTATAAACAATACAATAACAGCCATTGAGGCAATCATTGCAGGCTCAAGTAATTTAAGCGATACGTTAACCATACTTTCAAATTCTCGGTCTTGGTTGTTAGCGGCGCGCTCTAACATTTGTTCAAGCTCACCTGATTTTTCACCACTGGCTATCATATGCAGCATCATTGGTGGAAACAACTTAGTTTGTTGAAGAGCCGCTCTTAAACTCGCGCCTTCACTTACTCTGTCGGAGGCATCGCCGACTGCTTTTTTAATTTTTTCGTTAACTAATACGCCGCCTGATATACGCATGCCTTCGAGTAGCGGCACAGAACTTGACGACAAAATACTTAACGTACGTGCAAAACGAGCAGTGTTAATACCACGCGCCACTTTACCAATACCTGGCATGTGCAGTACTTTATCATCCCACCAAAAGCGTATTTTAGGCTGTTTAAGCGCGTGCTTAATACCAATAGCAATTGCGGTAATCGCGATTAAACTAATAAACCAATAATTTTGCACAAAGTGACTGCCAGCCATTACCCACTCGGTTGTCCATGGCAGTACTTGTTTGGTTTTCTCAAACGTTTTTAATATTTTTGGTACAACCGTACCAAGTAATACCGATACAATACCAATCGCAAATATTACCAAAATAATGGGGTAAACCATGGCCTGCGTTATTTGGCTACGCATATGTTGGCGCTGTTCGGTGTAATCGGCAAGACGGTTAAGTACCTGATCGAGATGACCAGACTTTTCACCTGCGGCTACCATCGCACGATACAAATCGTCAAATACATGCGGAAACTCGCTCATACCATCAGCAAGCGTATAACCTTCTACTACTTTTGAACGTACTGACATGAGCATACGTTTTAAACGCGGCTTTTCACATTGCTCAGCAACAGCCATAACAGCGCCTTCAACTGGCAATGCCGATTGAATAAGCGTGGCTAATTGACGAGTAATAAGCGCAAGATCTGACGTTGAAATAGTCGGTTTAAAAAAGCTGCCAAGTAGTGGCGCTTTTTCGCCTTTAACTTGTTTATCGCTTTGCGCAGCGGGTACAACTTCGAGCGGAGTTAACTTTTGCTCTCGTAATACTTGGCGTATTTGCTTTGCTGTATCGGCTTCTAAAATGCCTTTTTTTTCTTTTCCGCGACTATCAAGCGCACGGTATTCAAACGCCGCCATAACTAGGCTTCCTCACGGGTAACGCGCAGTACTTCTTCAAGTGTTGTTTTACCTGCAAGTACACGGCTACAGCCATCTTGACGAATGCTTGGACTTTTTTGGCGAATGTATTTTTCTACACTTTGCTCGCCCTTACCGCTGTGGATCATTTCACGTATAGCTTCATCTACAACTAGTAGCTCATGAATACCTGTACGGCCTTTGTAACCATTGAAATTACACTCTTCACACCCTACTGCACGATAAATGGTAGGTTGACTGTCAAACGGTACACCTAGCAATTGGCATTCACGTTCGTCAGCTATGTGTCCTTCCTTACACGATTTACATAAGGTACGGACTAAGCGCTGAGAAAGTACGCCAAGTAACGATGATGAAAGTAAAAATGGTTCAACGCCCATATCTTCCATACGAGTAATTGCACCTGAGGCTGTATTTGTATGTAGCGTAGACATTACTAAGTGACCAGTAAGCGATGCTTGCACACCAATTTGAGCCGTTTCAAGGTCACGTATTTCACCCACCATTACTACATCGGGATCTTGACGTAAAATTGCACGTAACCCACGTGCAAATGTCATATCTACTTTTGTATTTACTTGTGTTTGACCAATACCTGGAATTTCGTACTCGATTGGATCTTCAACCGTTAAAATATTGCGATCGCGCGAGTTTATTTGGCTCATGCCGGCGTACAAAGTGGTACTTTTACCAGAACCCGTTGGGCCAGTAACCAAAATAATACCGTGTGGTTTACTAATTAAATCGGCGAACAATTCACGATTTTGCGGCGTCATGCCTAGATCTTCTAGATTTAAGCGTGCGTTGTTTTTATCAAGTAAACGCAGTACTACACGCTCACCAAAGCTCGATGGCATTGTAGATACACGAACATCAACTGCACGTCCTGCAATACGAAGGCTAATACGACCATCTTGCGGAATGCGCTTTTCAGCGATATCGAGCTTAGCCATTACTTTAATACGCGAGACGAGTAACGAAGCAAGTTTACGGTTTGGCTTAAGCACCTCTTTTAATACGCCATCGACCCTAAAGCGAATCACTAACTCTTGCTCAAAGGTTTCGATATGAATATCAGAGGCGCCTTCTTTAATTGCTTCACTAAGCATGGCATTAATAAGCTTAATGATTGGCGCGTCGTCATCGCCTGCAAGTAAGTCTTCCGTTTGTGGGAGCTCATCGGCAAGTGAAAATAAATCGACTTCGTTACCAATGTCTTCCATCATCTGTTGAGTTTCAGAGCTATCTCGTTGATAGGCGGCCTCTAATAGAAGCTCAAACTTATCATCTGGCAACTGCTCTAAAGTAAAACCACTTCCGGCTATACGACGCACTTCTAATAAAACGTTAACATCAAGCTCACCACGATAATAAACCACTGGGTGTTCGTTATTTTTACTCAGTAGCACACCTGCCCGACGGGCATATGAAAACGGTAACCGCTTTGGTGGTAACACAACTAATTCGTTAGCTGTTAATAACTCGTCAGAATGTGGCTCTGGAACACGGTGCACCACATCTTCGTTTATTTGCTCTATCGCGCTAGTCATCTTCACGCTCTGCACGTTCTTTTGCACTTAATGCTTTTAAATGTTCTTCGTAAGTCGGCGGCAGTATTAATTCATCATCCCACGACGGAAGTACAGGAGAATCTGAATTAGGCATAAGCTCTATGCCATCTTCTTTTTCTTTCATTTGCTCGCCGCGAATAAAATTATACTTATTAAAGCTTAACTTATTCATATTAACGCCATCACGAATGATTGTCGGACGAATAAATACGATAAGGTTACGCTTACGTTTTGTGGTGTTAGTCGATTTAAATAAATGACCTATAATTGGGATATCGCCTAAAATTGGCACCTTAGACACACTTTCTTGTACATCTTCATCAATTAGACCACCTAATACAACCATACCGCCATCATCGGCCATAACCGTTGTAGTAATTGCACGCTTATTAACAGAAATATCAACAGCAGTTGCACCACTAACACTTGATACTTCTTGTTCAATTAATAATTGTACCGCTGAGCCATCATTTATTTGCGGAGTGACTTTAAGTTTTACACCCACTTCTTGGCGTTCAATTGTTTGAAATGGATTATCGTTATTACTACCCGTTTGAGAGCCTGTAATAATAGGTACTTCTTGACCTACTATCATCGATGCTTCTTCGTTATCCATGGTCGTAATTGAAGGAGTCGCTAGTATGTTTGAGTTAGTATCTGTCGATACGGCTTGAATAATAGCGCCCCAGTCGTTTTTAACTAAGCCAAACGCCAAACCATTTACACCACTAAGTAATGATGCAAGTGCGGAATAATCACCTTCTGACGTTTCATCGTAACTGGTAACTAAGCCACTTTCTGTGCCTATTACTGTTTGAGTCGTGGTTGTGTCTTGCGCTTCAACAGCGGCAACCGCCAGTGACCCAACAGGTACTGTTGAGCCGTTGTTAAACTGCAGCATACCGCCTTCTTCAGAAATCCACTGCGTACCTAAGTTAACACCATCTGACTCCATCACTTCAACAATAATGGCTTCAACAAGTACTTGCGCACGGCGAATATCAAGCCTTTCAATAACGCTTTCTAATGAGCGCATTGCATCAGGCTGAGCAGTAATAATAAGTGAGTTCGAATCTGGGTGTGCTTCTATGCTGCTTTCATTACTATTACGGCTGCGCGTTTTAGTTGTTCCACCTTGAGCATCATCAACAAGTGATTTACTTACGCCCTGTAATACTTTTACTAAATCTTCGGCTTTTGCGTAATTTAAGTAAAATACTTTTGTATTACCTTGGCTTTCAAGTTCGCCATCTAGGCGCTTAATTAGCTCGATTGCACGAGTGCGAGCTTGTCCTTCACCACTCACAATTACGCTATTGGTTCGACCATCAGCCACTACTTTAGGGATCAAGAATTCAGGTACGCTGCCTTTCCCACTGTCTTTGTAGATGTTTTCAACAACAGAAACCACATCATCTGCCGTTGCATATTTAAGCTTAACGATGTCTACGCGCTTGTCACCGGCTTGATCCACTGAACGAATAATTTCAACTAAGCGATTTACCGACGCTGCATGCCCTGTAAGCATCATTACGTTAGCCGCGTTGAAGTTAGCAACATGGCCGCCATCTTTTTGATCACTAAATTGACGAACTAATGGCCCTAGCTCTTGCACGCTTACATTTTTTACGCGCACAACACGGGTGATCATCATATCGCCAGATGCTTCACTATTTTCAGTAATTAGGGGAACATTTGATTTTTTAGCATCAGAACTTTTTTCTACTTTAATAATGCCGTTGTCCATTTCAACAGCAGAATAGCCATAAACTTCTAATACATTTAAAAAGAACTGATAATAAAGCGCCTCATCCATTAACTCATAACTACGTACATTTACTTTGCCACGTACATTAGGGTCAATGATCACTGTTTTATTTAGGTTTTTACCAACAATATTAATAAACTCGTTGATATCTGTACCTTTAAAGTTTGCAGCGTATTCAACAGCAGAAACAGACAAAGAAATACTTGCCGCCAAAAAAAGTGCTGCGTACTTAGCTAACCCTTTTTTAATTTTTTTGAGGTGTAGCACCTGAACCATTATGTTAAAACTCCAAAGCTAAGTTATTGCAGACTAAATTGCACATCTATTTGTTCGCCATCACGTTCAATTGTGATATTGGCATCTGTGCTATTACGCAGCTCATTAATGGCTGACATGGCCTGTTTTAAATCTGTTAATTGGTAGCCATTAATTGAAATAGCTAAATCGTTATTTTTTAATCCCATTTGCTTAAATAGCTCAGGCTCTTTACCTGGACTTAAGCGATAACCAATAAGCTCACCGTCGCTCATTGCTTGCGAAACACGTATGTAATCAAATAACTTACCTGGCTCTTCTAATAGCTCTTCACGTGTTTCTATAATTGCTTCTTTTACCTCAGGGTCGGCAGTAGCATCTATTTGTAATTCACTTGGCTGTATTTTTTGCGGGCCCATTTCTGCCTCCTCGCGCGCAGCGAGTACTGGCATAGACACTTTTTTGGTAAAATCGAGCCCGTCTAACATTAATGTTTCAAAACGACCGCTCACACTTAAAATTACGCGATCGGGCAAAATTTGTGCTACTTCTGCACGCGTACCAAGTATAACCTCTTCCACAAGGTAACTTACTTGCTTACCCTGTGACTCTATAATAGCGACTCCCGCTTTATCATCGTTACTCACAGCAACAATACCGGTTAAGTTTATACTTAAGCGAGTTTCTGGCGCATCGTTGATCACTTGCGATTGCTTCGCAGTATTATTGTTGTTTGTTACAGTTTTTTTACCAAATAAAAATTGCTCAATAATATGCTGGACTGAGCGGTTGCTCGTCCCCGAAGTTTGATTAATATTATGAGTAGGCGTTAACAGAGAGACTGGTGGTCTAGGCCATAAAAGCCAAACTAATTTTGATAATAAAAATGCAAGGTAAACAACAACTAACAATGTTACCAATGCGCTTAACTTAGCATGCGGTAAACGAGTTAAAAATTGTTTTAGTTGTTGGAGTTGCTGTTCCATATATAGTGTTCTTATTTTAATTTACTGCGTTAGCGCGTACCCATAGTACCCTTTCATTTTTCATTCAACAAGCACACTAATATTAAACTTTGTAAACAGAATAAATTTAGTTTACAAGAGTGTACAAAAAACAAACGGGTGGTGTAATACCTTCATCCTACGATGATTTCATGATAAATTTTAAGCTATAAAAACGTGGGAAAATACCTTATGAGTAAAAAAAGTAACGCTAATACGGGTTCAGACCATACTGACGTGCTAAAAGTTCGATTAGATAAGTGGTTATGGGCCGCTCGATTTTATAAAACACGCGCTATTGCTCGCGAAATGGTGCAAGGCGGTAAAGTACATTATAATGGGCAACGTACTAAGGCCAGTAAAATAGTTGAGCCTGGGGCAGTAATAAAGTTAGCTCAAGGCGTAGATGAAAAGCTTATTACTATACTCTCTGTGCTTGAAAAACGTCAAAGCGCCCCCATTGCACAGACCATGTATCAAGAATCTGATGCAAGTATTGCTAAACGCGAAGAAAACGCCATCGCTCGCAAAAATAACAGCTTCTTTGCTCCTCATCCGGATAGAAAACCAGATAAAAAGCAAAGGCGAGAACTTTTAAAAATGAAATCAAGTTAGGTATAGCCGCTCATGCAACAAGATCTACTTCACCGTTATTTATTTGACAACCTCGATGTTCGTGGCGAACTCGTACAAATCGAAAACGCCTATAACGAAATGATTGCCAATCATAACTACCCTCAGCCAGTTAAGGCATTATTAGGTGAGTTACTCGTTGCAACGTGTTTATTAACAGCCACCTTAAAGTTTGAAGGTGAGATAGCCGTACAACTTCAAGGTGACGGCCCGGTTAAATATGCAGTAATTAATGGCGACGATAAACAAAACATGCGCGGAATTGCCCGTATGCAAAGTGAAGTAACAGGCTCTACGGTAAAAGAATTGATAGGCAAAGGGTATATGGTCATTACCATTACTCCAACAAATGGGGAGCGTTATCAAGGTATAGTTCCTCTTGAGCATGATACTTTAAGCGAGTGTATTGAAAGCTACTTTGAGCAATCAGAGCAACTAAAAACGCGCCTTTGGTTTGCAACAGATACTAGCGAAGGTAACGCTAAAGCGTGTGGTTTATTTTTGCAGGTACTGCCAGTAGATAAACAAAAGTCGATTGATGACTTTGCCCACTTAGAAGCACTAAGTAGCACGATCAAAGATGAAGAGTTATTAGAACTTGATGCCAATACAGTACTCACGCGTCTATATCATGAAGACAACCCTCGTGTATTCGAACCTCAAGCAATTACATTTAAATGTGGTTGTAGCCGCGAAAAAACAATTACGGCGCTAGTTAATGTAGGGCAACAAGCGCTACTTGATGATGTCGCTAAAAATGGCTCAGTTAGTATAAGCTGTCACTATTGTTTAAAAGAATATATTTTTGATGAGCAAGACGTAAAAAATATTTTTAACTAAATAAGCTGTTTCATCCCACAACTAAATACAAAGCCGAAAAATATGCGGTTTTATATTATAAAAAGATGATACCGGTGTCATGAATTTTGTTAATTTACTGACACCGGTATCATTGAAATTATTCATGTTTTTTAGCAAATATATGTGTTTTTAGGGGCTTTACGGGCTCGAATATCTCAAAACCTTCTGTTACTATAATTTCAGCTTAAGGGCACTGATAACCCCAGAGCTATCCCGTTCAAACTCTCACACATTATAGTTAGGTATAAACATGACTACAGGCGCTACACGTTTTGTCGATTTAACCGCAGCTGAACTTGTCGAGCATGCGATCCGCCGCGGCGAAGGTACTTTAGCCGCAAATGGTGCTTTTGTTGCAATTACAGGAAAACGAACTGGTCGTTCACCAAAAGATCGTTTTATTGTACAAGAAGCATCTACTCAAGATGACATACAATGGGGCAACGTAAACCGCCCATTTGATGCAGACAAATTTGACGCTCTATGGGCTCGCGTAGAAGCACACGTTCAAAGTAATGACCACTTCACCTCTCACCTAGAAGTTGGCGCAGACCCTGAACACTATCTACCTGTAGTTGTTACTACAGAAACAGCGTGGCACCATATTTTTGCCAAAAACATGTTTATTGAACCACAAAACTATAACGCTTCTAATGTACCGCAATGGCAAGTAATGAACGTACCGTCATTCGTATGTGAGCCAGAGCGTGATGGTACAAACAGCGACGGTACCGTTATTATTAACTTTGCGCAGCGTAAAGTTTTATTAGCTGGTATGCGCTACGCCGGTGAAATGAAAAAGTCGATGTTTTCTGTTCAAAACTTCCTACTACCAGCTAAAGGTGTATTACCAATGCACTGCTCGGCTAATGTGGGCGAAGCTGGTGATACAGCATTATTCTTCGGTTTATCTGGTACAGGTAAAACAACACTTTCAGCAGATCCAACGCGCTTTTTAATTGGTGATGACGAACACGGCTGGGCACCAGGTAGCGTGTTTAATATTGAAGGTGGCTGTTACGCAAAATGTATCGACCTCTCACAAAAAAATGAGCCAGTGATTTGGGATGCTATTCGCTTTGGTACTATTTTAGAAAATGTAGTATTGAACGAGTCACGCATACCAGATTTTAATGATACTAGCTTAACGCAAAATAGCCGTGCAGCTTACCCGCTTGAACACGTAGAAAAACGTAAAGTAGAAAACCGCGCTGGCGAACCTAAAGCAGTCGTATTTTTAACCTGTGACGTAAGCGGTGTATTACCTCCTGTATCTGTATTATCAGAAGAAGCGGCAGCTTTTCACTTTTTAAGTGGATATACAGCAAAGGTAGGCTCTACTGAAATCGGTTCAACAAGCGATATAGAATCAACATTTTCTACATGTTTTGGTGCACCATTCTTCCCACGCCCGGCAGGTGTATACGCAGAGCTTCTTATGAAGCGAGTTCGTGAATTTGGCGCAAAAGTATACCTTGTAAATACAGGGTGGACCGGTGGTCCTTACGGAACAGGCAAGCGCTTTGACATTCCAACTACACGAGCAGTAGTCGATGCAATCGTATCTGGAAAGTTAGCTGGCGTTGAAACTCAGCATATTGATGTTTTAAATTTAGACGTGCCTGTAGCTGTGCCAGGTGTTGATACAAACTTACTTAACCCAATTAATACATGGGAAGATAAAGCAAAGTATAACGAATATGCAGCTAAACTAGCGGCTGACTTCACTGAGAACTTCGCTAAATACGATGTATCAGATGATATAAAAAATGCAGGCCCTAAAGCATAATTAGCCTTTAAGCCTTTTAAAACGCCAGCCTAGTGCTGGCGTTTTTGTTTTAAGATACAATCAAAAACTGCGACATAATGTCGCACTTCATGCGCATAAAACGCGATAAAATAGCCAAATATTTAAATTATTCTGAGCATGTACATATATGGTGTTGTTTTATGATATTTAGCTTGTCGTGGCGAAAAATAGCTAGAAGAGTACATCTATATTTAGGTATATCCATAGGTGCCTTATTAACATTAATCGCCTTGTCAGGCTCTATACTCGTTTATTATCCAGAGCTTGACGGACAGTTAAATAAATTAAGTGTTCAAAGCAGTAATACTATTAACTGGGATGAAGCCTACGCGACTTTAAAATATAAGTATCCAGGCAGACTAGGCTCTTGGCGATTAGAAAATACAGCTACAGGCTCTGTAATACCTGCACGATACTACAAACCAATTGAGACAAAAGGCCAAGCATTTGCTCCATTAATGGTCTGGCTTAACCCTATAGGTACACAGATCATTCGTGATGATTTTTGGGGAAATTACTTTGTAACCTGGGTATATAACCTGCACTTTTCATTACTTACAGGCAGTACTGGGACATTAATTGTTGGCTATATAGGAATAGGAACTCTCATTCTTATTTTATCTGGATTGTGGGCATGGTGGCCAAAAAGAGGCTACTGGGCTAGATCGTTAAAATTCAAAGCCCGTAGCACTAAGCTTGGGCTATTATATGATTGGCATAAGTTTATAGGGTTATGCTTTATTCTACCTCTACTCGTTTTAACCATTACTGGCATTATGCTAGCGATACCAAATCAAACCGACCCGATAATCACAGCATTATTAGGTAAAATTGAAAAACCTACTACAACAGTAATAAAACCAAAAAACTATATATTGCTATCCGATGCAATTGAATTAGCACAAAAAGCTATGCCTAGCGCAAGGCTTGCTTGGATTGAAACACCTTCATCTAGTAACGCTGTATATCGATTTAGATTACAAACAACTAATGACCCATCTCATCGTTTTCCCCACAGCTATGTCGAAATAAATGCAAATTCAGCTGAAATCATAAGTGTATTTAACGTTGATAATAAAAGCCCAGCGACTAAAGTCAAAAATTGGCTACACCCTCTTCATGATGGGACTATTGGAAACCATCCCCTTAGAGTTTTATGGGTATTATCGGGTATAGCAAACGCCTTACTTTTTAGCCTTGGACTATATAGATGGCTACTTAAAACAAGAAGAATTAATAACTATTAACTAAGTTATAAATTTATAGGATTACCCTTACAAGAAGTTACAGCCAGTAATGAAAGCTTGTATGATTTTAACGAAGTAATACAAGCTAAAATAGCCTTAACAACACTCTGAGTACCTTTATTAAAACAAGCTAATGATGTCACTTTAATTCACTTATTGTGGCGATAGACAAAGATTTTCTAACTGTACTTTAACACTTCTTAATATCGTGTTAGAAATAACTAATGCCACATTATCTATAATAAAAGTACATAGAAGCGGCCATGACTGAGTTCGCCATGGTTTCTAGTATTTATAGTAAAAAAGCATCACAGTACTGTAACGGGTTTCTCTTATCTGAACTATTGTGGTGTCATGAAGCCAAAGCGGTGGATAGTTAAAGTGAAATACTGCTCTATTACTAACTGAAATATTAAGTAGTATCGACGTCTTTAAATATGCTTTTAACGTCGGGCCCTCCCAAATTACGTAATTGATGCTGGATGAATGTGTATTAATTGTGCGTATTCTACTTTTCTGCAGACGTAAAAAAGCCCGACTATTGCTAGTCGGGCTTTCTACAATTTGAAGCCTGGTAATGTCCTACTTTCACATAGCAAATGCTACACTATCATCGGCGCTGTTTCGTTTCACTACTGAGTTCGGCATGGAGTCAGGTGGGTCCAAAACGCTATTGTCACCAAGCAAATTTGGTGCAAAGGATTAATGATAAGCACGTAGTGCTTCTTTTTCCTTTACGCAAGGTGCCTCAATGTTAACGCTGCGCGCTAAGAGTCACCTCATAAATTTGGAAAATATCTGATAATATTTTTTAATTCTTTAAGTAATATCTACTTTAGTTATTAACTTCTGTCGCTTTCACTGTCACAAAACGCGTTTGGCGTTGTATGGTTAAGCCTCACGGGTAATTAGTACAAGTTAGCTTAATGGCTCACACCACTTCCACATCTTGCCTATCAACGTTGTAGTCTTCAACGGCCCTTCAGAGACTTTAAAAGTCTAGTGAGAAATCATCTCGAGGCCTGCTTCGCGCTTAGATGCTTTCAGCGCTTATCAGTTCCGAACGTAGCTACCGGGCAATGCCATTGGCATGACAACCCGAACACCAGCGGTTCGTTCACTCCGGTCCTCTCGTACTAGGAGCAACCCCTCTCAATTCTCAAACGCCCACGGCAGATAGGGACCGAACTGTCTCACGACGTTCTAAACCCAGCTCGCGTACCACTTTAAATGGCGAACAGCCATACCCTTGGGACCGACTTCAGCCCCAGGATGTGATGAGCCGACATCGAGGTGCCAAACACCGCCGTCGATATGAACTCTTGGGCGGTATCAGCCTGTTATCCCCGGAGTACCTTTTATCCGTTGAGCGATGGCCCTTCCATTCAGAACCACCGGATCACTATGACCTACTTTCGTACCTGCTCGACGTGTCTGTCTCGCAGTTAAGCTGGCTTCTACCATTACACTAACCGTACGATGTCCGACCGTACTTAGCCAACCTTCGTGCTCCTCCGTTACTCTTTGGGAGGAGACCGCCCCAGTCAAACTACCCACCAGGCACTGTCCGTAACCCCGATTCAGGGGCCAACGTTAGAACATCAAAACTACAAGGGTGGTATTTCAAGGACGACTCCAACAAAACTAGCGTCTCATCTTCAAAGTCTCCCACCTATCCTACACATGTAGGTTCAATGTTCAGTGCCAAGCTGTAGTAAAGGTTCACGGGGTCTTTCCGTCTAGCCGCGGGTACACAGCATCTTCACTGCGATTTCAATTTCACTGAGTCTCGGGTGGAGACAGCGTGGCCATGGTTACACCATTCGTGCAGGTCGGAACTTACCCGACAAGGAATTTCGCTACCTTAGGACCGTTATAGTTACG
>NZ_LT965928.1:0-245000 GCF_900239935.1 Pseudoalteromonas carrageenovora IAM 12662 | reverse complement strand
TATCCTTCTAACTAAACTAATATAGTGATTTAGATTATTCAGCTAGGCTTGCAGGCGGCCAATTTTCTAGGCGCATGCCTAGAGAAAGACCACGTGAAGCTAGCACGTCTTTTATTTCAGTTAGAGACTTCTTACCTAGATTAGGCGTTTTAAGAAGCTCAACTTCAGTGCGCTGAACTAAATCACCGATATATTGAATTTGCTCGGCTTTCAAACAGTTTGCTGAACGTACTGTTAGTTCAAGATCATCAACTGGACGAAGTAGAATAGGATCGAATTCTGGCTTCTCTTCTTTCTCTTCTGGCTCAGTTACATCACGTAAATCTACGAATGCATCTAATTGCTCAGCTAAGATAGTAGACGCACGGCGGATCGCTTCTTCAGGATCTAAAGTGCCGTTTGTTTCCATATCAATGATTAACTTGTCTAAGTCTGTACGTTGCTCAACACGGGCTGATTCAACCGAGTACGCAATACGTTCAACTGGGCTGAATGATGCATCAAGCAACAACCTACCAATTGGACGCTCATCGTCATCAGAGGATAAACGACTAGATGCCGGCACATAACCACGACCACGTTCAACACGAATACGCATGCTGATCTCGCTGTTATTTGTCGTTAAATGACAAATAACGTGATCTGGATTAGCAATTGTTACATCGCCATCGTGCTGAATATCAGCCGCAGTCACAGGGCCTACACCAGATTTAGTCAGGGTCAGAAAAACTTCATCTTTGCCTTCTAACGTTACTGCTAAACCTTTAAGGTTTAATAGTATTTCAATGATGTCTTCTTGTACGCCTTCTTTCGCGCTGTACTCATGCAATACACCGTCGATTTCAACTTCAGTTACTGCACATCCAGGCATAGATGATAACAGTATACGGCGTAAGGCATTACCCAGAGTATGACCGAAGCCACGCTCTAGTGGTTCTAAAACTACTTTAGAACGCGTTGGGTTGATAGCGTCGATGTCGACTAACCTTGGTTTTAGAAATTCTGTAACAGAACCCTGCATTTTATCCTCTCTTAACTCTTAACTTTACTTAGAGTAAAGTTCGACGATTAGTTGTTCATTAATGTCCGCAGACAGATCTGAACGCTCAGGTAGACGCTTAAAGCTGCCTTCCAATTTCTTACCGTCAACTTCAACCCAAGTCGGCTTTTCACGTTGCTCAGCCAACTCTAGAGCAGCGATGATACGTGCTTGTGTTTTAGACTTCTCACGGATTACTACAGTATCTTCTGGAGTAATTACGTATGAAGGAATATTCACAACACGACCATTAACTAGAATCGCTTTGTGGCTTACTAACTGACGTGCTTCTGCACGTGTGCTAGCAAAACCCATGCGATATACAACATTGTCTAAACGTTGCTCTAAAAGCTGTAACAAGTTTTCACCTGTATTACCTTTAAGGCGAGCAGCTTCTTTGTAGTAGTTACGGAATTGCTTTTCTAATACACCGTAGATACGACGTACTTTTTGCTTTTCACGTAATTGTAAACCGTAATCAGATAAGCGACCTTTACGAGCGCCGTGCTGACCAGGTGCAGTCTCAAGTTTACACTTAGAGTCGATAGCTCTTACGCCGCTCTTAAGGAACAGGTCAGTACCTTCACGACGACTCAGCTTGAGCTTAGGGCCCAAATATCTTGCCATGTTATTTCTCCTAACCTATTGTTAAACGCGACGTTTCTTCGGTGGACGACAACCATTATGTGGTATTGGCGTCACGTCAGTAATGTTGGTAATACGGTAACCAGCAGCATTCAAAGCACGTACAGCAGATTCACGACCTGGACCTGGACCTTTAATGAAAACTTCTAGATTTTTTAAACCGTATTCTTGAGCAGCAGTACCTGCACGCTCTGCAGCAACCTGAGCAGCAAATGGTGTAGATTTACGTGAACCACGGAAACCTGAACCACCGGCAGTAGCCCATGATAGTGCATTACCTTGACGGTCGGTAATCGTTACAATAGTGTTGTTGAAAGACGCATGAACATGAGCCATACCATCAGCAACTTGCTTTTTAACCTTTTTACGACGAATTGGTGTCTTAGCCATAATACTATCCCCTTATCGCTTAATAGGCTTACGAGGACCCTTACGGGTACGCGCGTTAGTCTTTGTTCTTTGACCACGAAGTGGTAAAGAGCGACGGTGACGTAGGCCACGGAAACAACCAAGGTCCATAAGGCGCTTGATATTTAGAGTAACTTCACGACGAAGATCACCTTCTACAGTGTACTTGCCAACTGCATCACGCAGTACGTCAAGAATTTCGTCTGAAAGTTCACCGATTTTTGTGGTTTCGGCGATACCAGTCGCTTCTAAGATAGCCTTAGAGCGAGTCTTACCTATGCCATAAATAGCTGTTAAACCAATAACTGCATGTTTATGATCAGGGACGTTAATGCCAGCGATACGGGCCACTAACACATCTCCTATATTTGAATTTGGTAATCATAAGTTTGAAAAGCCCGTAAGGATACTCAAACGAAGACCAAATCACAACTAAAAACACAGGCCGAGAAACCTCAGCCTGCACGACTGTTTACTTAGCCTTGCCTTTGCTTATGCTTAGGCTCACTGCAAATTACGCGTACTACACCAGCACGTTTAATAACTTTACAGTTACGGCATATTTTCTTAACGGAAGCACGTACTTTCATTGCTCAACTCCGTAAACTGACCTTATCGACCGTAGCCTTTAAGGTTCGCTTTTTTCAGCACAGAATCATACTGATGAGACATCAGGTGAGTCTGTACTTGTGCCATAAAGTCCATGATTACTACAACGATAATCAAAATTGATGTACCGCCGAAATAGAATGGCGTTTGCCATGCCATAGTCATGAATTCGGGCACCAGACAGATAAAGGTTATATACAAAGCACCTGCCAATGTCAGGCGTGTCATCACTTTATCAATGTATTTAGATGTCTGCTCACCTGGACGAATACCTGGGATAAATGCGCCAGATTTCTTCAGGTTATCTGCTGTTTCACGCGGGTTAAAAACCAACGCTGTATAGAAAAAGCAGAAGAAGATTATAGCCGCAGCTAGTACAAGTGAATACAACGGCTGACCTGGGGTCAACGTAGTTGCAACTGCTTGTAACACATCAGCGACCGGACCTTCACCCTGGCCGAACCAGCTGGCAATAGTACCAGGGAACAGAATTATACTGCTAGCGAAGATTGGTGGAATAACACCCGCCATGTTTACTTTTAGTGGTAAATGCGTGCTTTGAGCAGCAAATACTTGACGACCTTGTTGGCGTTTAGCGTAGTTAACAACGATACGACGTTGCCCACGTTCGAAAAACACTACAAGATAAGTAACAGCGAATACTATAACCGCAACCATCAACAGTACAAAAACATTCAAATCACCTTGGCGCGCCATTTCGGCTGTCGAACCAATAGCAGACGGCAGGTTAGCTACAATACCAACAAATATTAAAACTGAGATACCGTTACCGATACCGCGTTCTGTTATTTGTTCGCCCAACCACATAAGGAACATAGTACCAGTCACTAAACTCACCACTGCGGTGAAATAGAAACCCATACCAGGGTCAACAACTAACCCGTCCATCATGCCCGGTAAGCTAGTAGCAATACCGATTGATTGGATAGTAGCAAGCACAAGCGTGCCGTAGCGTGTGTACTGGCTAATTTTTTTACGCCCTTGCTCACCTTCTTTCTTAAGCTCTATAAACGGAGGATACATATGCGTTAATAGTTGCGTAATAATCGAAGCCGAGATATACGGCATAATACCCAGTGCTAACACTGAAGCTCGCTCAAGCGCACCACCGCTAAACATGTTGAACATCTCAACAATGGTGCCCTTTTGTTGCTCGAAGAAATCGGCAAGTACAGCGGCGTCAATCCCAGGGATTGGCACAAATGAACCTAGACGGTAAATAATGATAGCACCTAAAACGAAAAGTAATCGACGCTTCAATTCCGAAAGTCCACTTTGTGCACTTTGTGTATCTTGACCTGGTTTAGCCATTAGTACTTCCTTAGTCTTCTACCTTGCCTCCGGCAGCTTCAATAGCTTCGCGAGCACCTTTAGAGGCTTTAAGGCCTTTAACGGTAACAGCGCGTGAAACTTCGCCAGATTTAACAACTTTAACGAACAGAACGTTCTTTTTAACTAGACCAGCTGCTTGTAACGCGCTTAGGTCTACCACATCGCCTTCAACTTTAGCGATTTCAAAAAGGTTTATTTCTGCAGATACTAAAGATTTGCGAGAAGTGAAACCAAATTTAGGTAGACGACGTTGCATAGGCATTTGACCGCCCTCAAAACCAACGCGTACTTTACCGCCAGAACGTGATTTTTGACCTTTGTGACCACGGCCACCAGTCTTACCAAGACCAGAACCGATACCACGACCAACACGTTTTGGAGCAGTTTTAGAACCTGCAGCAGGTGAAAGTGTATTCAAATGCATCGAATTAACCCTCTACCTTAACCATGTAAGAAACCTTGTTTATCATACCACGCACACATGCTGTGTCTTCTAACTCAACAGTGTGATTGATACGACGTAAACCAAGACCGCGTAATGTAGCTTTATGTTTCGGTAAACGACCGATAGAGCTTTTTACTTGTGTTACTTTTACAGTTTGATTTGCCATGGTTACCCCAGAATTTCGTCTACACGTAAGCCACGTTTTGCAGCGATTGACTGTGGAGAATTCATATTCTCAAGAGCCGAAATCGTTGCACGTACTACGTTGATTGGGTTAGTAGAACCGTAACATTTAGAAAGTACGTTCTGCACACCAGTAACTTCTAGTACTGCACGCATAGCACCACCTGCGATGATACCAGTACCTTCAGATGCTGGTTTCATGAACACTAGTGAGCCAGCATGACGTCCCTTAACAGGATGCTGTAATGTGTTGCCATTTAGGTCTACGTTGATCATGTTACGACGTGCTTTTTCCATTGCTTTTTGAATAGCAGCTGGAACTTCACGTGCTTTACCATAACCGAAACCTACTTTACCTGCGCCATCACCAACTACAGTTAGTGCAGTAAAGCTAAAGATACGACCACCTTTAACTACTTTAGACACACGGTTCACCGCGATTAGCTTTTCAGCTAGATCAGGCTGTTGTTGCTTTGCTTCTACGTTAGCCATAGTCTACTCCTAGAATTGCAAACCGGCTTCACGCGCAGCATCAGCTAGCGCCTTCACACGGCCGTGATATTTAAAGCCACTGCGATCAAAAGCAATCTTTTCGATGCCTTTGTCAGCCGCACGTTCAGCAACCGCTTTGCCAACTGCTTGCGCAGCTTCAACGTTACCGGTGCCTTTAACTGTTTCGCTAATAGCTTTCTCAACAGTAGAAGCAGCAGCCAGTACATTACCCTCAGCAGTAACTACTTGAGCATAAATGTGACGTGGCGTGCGGTGGATAACAAGACGCGTTGTGCCTTGTTCAATATAATTTCTACGAGTGCGTTTAGCACGACGTAGACGAGCTGTTTTTTTATCCATCGTCTTACCTTACTTCTTCTTAGCCTCTTTACGGCGTACATTCTCATCTGAATAACGAACACCTTTACCTTTATAAGGCTCAGGTTTACGGTATGCACGAATGTTAGCAGCTGTTTGACCAACTAACTGCTTATCTACGCCCTTAACTAGAACTTCTGTTTGGCTTGGAGTTTCAATCGTAATTCCTTCTGGAACTGCGAAATTAACTGGGTGCGAGAAACCAAGTGTTAAGTCTAAAACTTTACCCTTAGCTGCTGCACGGTAACCAACGCCTACTAACTGAAGTTTCTTCTCGTAACCTTCATGCGTACCAACAACCATGTTGTTGATTAGAGCGCGAGCAGTACCTGCTTGAGCCCATGCATTAGCTACGCCTTCACGAGGTAAAGTTGTAATAACGTTGTCGTTAACTTGTACTTCAACAGCGTTGTTGATAGTACGAGTAAGTTCACCGTTTTTGCCTTTAACTGTGATTTCCTGGCCTTTTAATGTAACTTCTACACCGGCAGGAACATTAATTGGTGCCTTTGCTATGCGAGACATAGTTCCCCTCCGATTAAGCTACAAAACCAATGATTTCACCACCAACACCAGCACTGCGTGCTGCGCGGTCTGTCATTAGGCCTTTAGAAGTTGATACGATAGCGATACCAAGACCACCCATTACCTTAGGTAATTGGTCACGTTTCTTATAGATACGTAGACCAGGGCGACTTACACGCTGGATATTTTCAATTACAGCTTTGCCTTCGAAGTACTTTAACTCGATTGAAAGCTCAGGTTTCGCTTCGCTGTTAACAGCGTAATCTGCGATGTAACCTTCGTCTTTTAGTACTTTAGCTAATGCTACTTTCAGCTTTGAAGTTGGCATCGTTACAGATACTTTCTTCGCTGATTGACCATTACGGATACGTGTAAACAAATCCGCGATAGGATCTTGCAAGCTCATAGTCTTACTCCCATGATTCTATTACCAGCTAGCCTTTTTAAGGCCAGGAATTTCACCGCGCATAGCTGCTTCGCGAACTTTAATACGGCTCATGCCGAATTTGCGAAGGAAACCATGTGGGCGGCCCGTAATGTTACAACGATTACGTTGACGTGCAGGGCTAGAATCACGAGGTAAAGCTTGTAGCTTAAGTACCGCGTCCCAACGATCATCTTCAGATGTATTAACATCACTGATGATAGCTTTTAGTGCCGCACGCTTTTCAGCATACTGAGCAACTAGTTTTGTGCGCTTTGCTTCGCGCGCTTTCATAGAATTCTTTGCCATAACCCTACCCTTATTTCTTAAATGGGAAGTTAAACGCTTCTAACAACGCACGGCCTTCCTCATCAGATTTCGCAGAAGTAGTGATAGTAATATCCATACCGCGTACACGGTCTACTTTATCGTAATCGATTTCTGGGAAGATGATTTGTTCACGTACGCCCATGCTGTAGTTACCACGTCCATCAAAAGACTTAGCACTTACGCCACGGAAGTCACGAATACGTGGGATAGCGATTGATACCAAACGCTCAAAAAAGTCCCACATACGCTCGCCGCGTAGGGTTACTTTACAACCAATTGGGTAACCTTCACGCACTTTGAAGCCAGCAACAGATTTGCGTGCTTTAGTGATTAGAGGTTTCTGACCAGAGATTGCTGCTAGATCCGCTACTGCGTTATCTAAAATCTTCTTGTCAGCTAGGGCTTCGCCCACGCCCATATTCAATGTGATCTTTTCGATCTGAGGGACTTGCATGACAGAGCTGAAACCAAACTTCTCTTGAAGTTCAGAAACTACTTTGTCTTTATATACTTCATGCAGTTTCGCCATCATTCTACTCCAACTATTAGATAGTTTTACCAGTAGATTTAAAGATACGTAATTTCTTACCATCTTCAATCTTGAAACCTACACGATCCGCTTTACCCGTTTCCGAGTTGAAGATCGCAACGTTTGATGCGTCCATTGACGCTTCTTTCTCAACAATGCCGCCAGCTTGGTTCAATTGTGGAACCGGCTTTTGGTGTTTCTTGATCAAGTTTATGCCTTCGACAAAGATTCGACCAGATTCAGTAACAACTGAAAGCACTTTTCCGCGCTTACCTTTGTCTTTACCTGCTAGTACGATTACTTCGTCATCACGACGTATTTTTGCTGCCATGATTGGCTCCTTACAGTACTTCTGGGGCTAGTGAAACGATTTTCATGAACTTATCATTACGAAGTTCACGAGTCACAGGGCCGAAAATACGTGTACCAATTGGCTGCAAGTTATCATTTAAGATAACAGCCGCGTTGCTGTCGAAACGGATCAGAGAACCATCTGGACGGCGAACACCTTTTCTGGTACGCACAACTACCGCGTTTTTAACATCACCTTTCTTCACTTTACCGCGAGGAATAGCTTCTTTTACAGAAACTTTAATGATGTCGCCAATCGCTGCGTAGCGACGGTGTGAACCACCAAGGACTTTTATACACTGCACTTTGCGAGCGCCGCTGTTATCAGCAACTTCCAGCTGAGTTTGCATTTGGATCATGTTAATGACCTCCGGTGTAGTAATTACAACGTGTCTAAAATTTGTTTAAAAATCAGACATTTCGATTAAATCCCATTCAAAAACAAACGAGTTGTCTCTTAAGGGCGGGCAATTGTACCAGCATTGAGGGGGTAACGATAGGTTATTTTTTAATTAATTTAATCTAGATGGGAATTAAAATTGAGTAATTACGGCTATGTAGCTATTTTACAGGTGGTTACAAAACAAACAAGGCGCTAAAGCGCCTTGTTTGTTTATTATTTACGTTTTTTAACCGAACAAACCTTTTAGTTTATCTTTTACCTTATCTTTAGCTTTCTCTTTTGCCTTTTCTTTGGCGTCATCTAGCTTTTGCTTTGCTTCATCTTTAAGCGCATTACTCACGTCTAATTTAATACCCACATCGTGGAATGGGCCTTTTATACGTAGAGGTATTTTAAAGCCAGTACTATCATCAGTAGTACCTTGCCCTTCAATAGAATCAACAATCCCTGTAACTAAGCGGTAATCTACATTTGTTTTTGGTAAATCTACGTCGCCTTCACCAGAAATACGAATTAATGGGCTAATTAGTGAAAGGTCAGTATTGTTCCCCACACCATTAGTGAAATTAAAGCTACCTGTAAGCGCTGAGAAATCAGTTTGTTCTGATTCTTCAAAACCGGTATCTAACCCTTCGCTTACTGTACTTAAATTACCCGATATAAGCTCTTTTCCCTTACGTACCATTTCAGCTATGTTTGCGCCTTTTACAGCCCCATCAGCAAATTCAAAGCCTAACTTACCATTCAATGCAGTAATAAATGATTTTTGGCTTTGCCCTGTGGTCGTCAAATTCCAATTTAATGAACCTTTGCCCATTAACTTATCGAATCCTGCTGCATCAGTTAATAATGGCTGTGCATCTATGCCTGACAAATCAAAATTAGTGGTTATTTTATAAGGTGTATTTTGCGCATTAATATTAATAACCCCTTTACCAGTGCCCTCATATGCAGAAAAGCTATCAAGGCTTAATTTAGCCACACTATTTTTGAGAGCCACTGTAAATTGGTTTGCCCCAAGCTCAATATCGTTAGCTTTTAAACCGCTTGAACGAATAACTACATTAGCATCAAGTGCATTTAATGCGCTCAAATCAATGTTAGTATCGTCCCACACAATTGGTTGAGCAGCAGTAGATTCTTCACTTACAGGTTCTTGCTGTTTTGCTACGGCTTCTGGTAGGTAAGGGTTTAAATCGAGCATGCCTAAGTCAATATCAGCGTTAACGGCCAATCGGCTTCCTAAATTAAGCTCACTCTTACCTTTTATTTCTAGCTCATCTAATGTAGCGATTAACTGTTCAAGATTAAAAGTTTCACCTGCAAGATGCATTTTACCGTTTACACTAAAGGCATTAAACGCGTTTTCTTTGGCGTTTAAGTCTACCCCTTGCCAAGTTGCTAAGTCTTTAACAGAGTTACCACTGAGCGCTAATTCGCCTTTTATATCTTTGCCCTGCTGAGCAATATCCCCATTGAAAGTTAAATCAACTAAGCGTGAGTCAAGACTTTGCGTAACATTGAATGTAGAGCCTTCGATCGCTTTAGCCGGTGTATCTAATGTTATATCAAGCTCAAAACGCTCTTGCATATAAGTAATACCACCTTTTACTTCTAATGTTTTGCGAAGAGAAGGAAGTAAAATAGCTAACTCTAAATCACTAATCTGCTGCTTAGCACCGGTTTGTCCATCTAAGTATGTAAATGTACCGCCGTAAATAGCCACTTCACCTAGCTCAATATCAAAGTTATCAGGTAGCTTAATTGCTTCTCCTGATTCGGTTTGCGCTTGAGGTTGCTCTGCTACAGCATCAAATAGTTGCCAGTTAGCTTTACCGTTTTTATCGGTTTCTAATAAAATATTGGGTTCATTGATTACAAATTTATCAAGCTTAAACTCACCGCCAAATAATGAAAACCAAGGTATATGAACTGCCAACTGCTCCATACTTGCCATATCTTCACGCGAGCCGGTTTCCATATTGGCAAAATGCACGTCGTTAAGCTCTAATTTTAATGAAGGAAATACGCTAAGCGTTTTATCACCATTTATAGTAAGCGTGCGCCCTGTTGTTTTTTCAACCTGCTCAGACACCTTGTTAAAAATAGTATCAGTAGGGATCAAAAATGGAGCTGCAACAATTAATGCAATACAAAGTAGAAGTATTACACCAACAATTTTAAGTAAGGTTTTCATGATCATCCTTTCAAACGTGCAAATAATGTTCTTATCATAGCGAGTGTTAGCCCTAAAATCATTGTAGTTATGATAAAAAAGCATTTTATTGAATATTACACCCTTCCCCTGAATCACTCCTGAAACATTTTGATACCTTTAGGTTACAAAAAATATTGACCCGATGAAACCTTAGGGTTACATTGATACCTAGAGGTTACACAACAATAAATTTAAAAAGGAAATGAATTATGTCCAACTACGCTATTAAAAGTGAAGAAAAATTTATGGGCCAGAATGCATGGTTTTCATTGTTCATGGAGTTCACCTTATTAATCATCAGTGTTTACCCAATACTTAATCAAACATCAACTCCCCTATTACTTTTAGGAACAATTGCTTTTTTAGGCTCGTTTTTTATGTTTGTGATTAGGGGCGGGTTTACCTGGAAAATGAAATACCACCTTACTTATAAGGATGAATATTTAAACACCATAGATACTATTGCTTATAAACATGTTGTGCTCGGATTACTTTTTAGTTTGGGTGGCGTGTATTTATTCTCTGATGATTTGGCTTTAAGTGTATCCCACAGCATGATGGCCACTTTTTACCTTGCTGTAATGAGTTTAATATACGGCGCATCAATTCTTTGGCAAAGCAAAGGTTAGGATTACAAGTGAAAAATCATATTGCTAAATACCGCAAAGAAGCACGCCTCTCACAACAAGAATTGGCAGATCTAATTACAGTTTCACGTAAAACGATAAGTACAGTAGAAACAAATAGGTTTACGCCGTCGGTAATTATTGCGCTTAAAATAGCCAGGCAGTTTAATACTTCTGTTGAGAGCTTATTTGAAATTGAAGAGCATGATTAACCCTTAAGCAATTATGGTGCTTATTGTAAAGCATCATGATTGCATACATTAATTTGTTATGTATGATGCACGCCCCTGTTGCTATTGGTGTATTTACGCTAAAATGAAGCAGCTAAAAAATGTATCTAATCGGAGAGTCTTCAAAGCATGAAAAAACTGCTAATTTCACCGTCAAAAATGGCGCTAGGCGAGCAAGAAAGTCAAATTTACCAAAATATTTTGAAGCAAGCTTCAGAACTCAGCCTAAACCTAATGGCCGTGAAAGTAGAAAGCCACCCGGAAGATTTTTTAGGTTGGTGCTACGAATTACTGAGCGCAAGTAAAGATCGTATTAATTACGACTTACTTGAAACGTCACAGCTCCCCGTTTTAAAAAAGTTACATGACCAACTCATATCAGCAATTAGCTTTTTACAGGTAAAAACTTTACGTGTTGCGCCTTGGCCAGTAGTTAGTATGTTTGTAGAGCAACATAAAGAGCTTATTGCTCTTGAAGAACAGCTACGTTTAACAAACTATATAAGCAGTATTCGCCAGCAATCACTAAAAGAAATGATCCCTGAAGATTTACTTACCTTTAGCGGTAAGCATACATCTGCCTTAGACCCAAGTACGTATAACTTTGATGTTGAATGGTTCGCCTCAACTAAAAGCGCGAAGGGTTTTCATCAGATGCTAGCAGACTTACCTGGTGCATTTGATGATGCGTTAAGTCACATTCCTCTCGAAGGTGATGTAGAGCAAAATAACTACCAACAATTTGTTGTAGGTTACTTAAGTGCATTTAATGCCACTGATGAAAAGCCAACATTAGCGCCAGCTACTCGCTTGTTAGCTATGCGTCGCCCTGATGTATTTACCCCAATTAGTAATAGCCGACTTGATGCCCTATGTGGTGCACTCGGTATTACTAAATTAAATAATCGTGATTTTGAGCGCTACTGGCAAGATATTGTGCAAAGCATACACGCTATGTCGTGGTTTAAAATGGCGAGTGGTTCAAATGAATTAGAAACACAACTTGTGGGTATTAAAGCACTACTACCCTGCTTTTTTTACTACGCAGATAAAAGCACAGCCGATAGCTCTAACTACATAAAGTTACTGAGCAAGCCTAAGCGAAGCACATCAACTACTGGAAAGACGCAGCGTAGAGGCAAAGAATCTGCAGAGATTTTAGTAGATCGCGCCCTTGCCGCCGATGATATCCCTGAACATATTCGCACTAAGCGTGATTCAATTATTAGCGAAGTTCAAAAAGGTCGCGGCGTAAACGAAACAATTAGCCTTATGCGCACTATATTTGGCTAAAAACTTCTAACCTAACTGTATTTATCTGGTGCAGTTAGGTTAAATTATGCACCAGCAGTGTGCGCAACACCTTCCTACTCATAATACTTTGCTTTAATAGAGAACCTTTAAGTATCTGTTTTATCTCAACAAAAAACCATTTTTAATATAATTTTATTGAGCTGGCACATACAGTGCAATTATACCGTTAGTTAAACAATAAAAAGCCGTCAGCCAAAGGGTTGCGAATACATAATAAAAACCTTGGCGAGCACAAATCATATAACGGGAAATGGACATGTTAAAACTAAAAAAAACCATCGCTATTAGCGCAATAGCATTAATGGGTGCAACATCTTTAACGTCAACAGCTGTAAATGCTGAAGTAACAGCAAACGCAGCGGCAACGTCTAATTATTTATGGCGTGGACAAGAGCAAACTGGGGGGAGATGCTGCTGTTTCTGGTGGTATTGATTACGCAGATGAGTCTGGCTTTTATGCAGGTACTTGGGTATCAAATGCTTCATGGGCCGACGAAATGACTTATGAGCTAGACCTATACGCTGGCTTTGGTGGTGATATTAACGACACTTTTAGCTACGATGTAGGTTACATTTACTACGCATACCCAGATGCGGCTTCTGAGGCAGATGCTGATTTCTCTGAAATTTACGGTAGCATTAGTGTAGAAGGTTTTACCTTTGGCGCAGCAATACTTGCCACTTCAGCGGCTGATGGTGATGGTACTGACTTTGGTGATTCACTTTACTTAACTGCTGATTACGGTTTTGCTGTTGGCAGCAATGGTACAGAAATGGCTCTTCACTTAGGTCATTACTCTGGTGACTTTATTGGCGACGATAATATTATTGATTACGGCGTATCAATTTCAAAAGATGGCTTTACCTTTGGTGTATCTGATACCGACATGGATGAGTCAGATGTTAAAGTATACGTAGCATACGCAGTAGACTTTACGCTATAAAAAGAATGTGTTACTTGCTGCAACACGAAGGGCCTTTTGGCCCTTTTCTCGTTTTAGGGCAGCCTAAATACCCATAACGTCCTCTAAGGTTAGCAACTAATACGCTCGAGCATACACCTCGGCTAATCAATCACTATCTCCCTGCTTTTAAAGCATTTACCCGTAACGCCAGCTCGCTTGATTGACGAATCTATTTTGGGTAAGAGAAACGTGCCTAAACTAGACGAAAATTCGCTATTTAGTTGTTCTAAACCAGAGGTTTTAACGCAGCTAACTGCCACGTTTAGCCCTGTAGTGATTAAGTATTATTGGGGGTTAGTGTTATACACATTAGCTAAAACAAAAAAGGCCGCACTAAATGCGGCCTTTAAGTTAGTAGCTAATCGTTAAAACTTAGCTAGGTTGTTTTTACTGTCTTTATCTACAAGCTTAATGTACGGGTCTACCCCTGCGTACACTGGCTTTTCTTTTACTTTTAGCTCAATAGTATTAGTACCAGACACTATTTGATGCTTTTGCGAGTAAATAACAAAGTCTTCAGCGAGTAGGTTTTCAGGGTCATCGCTAAATAATGCAATATCAATTAACTCATCGAGCGGCTGCTCGGTTTCTTCACCTTGTCCATCGGCATGCTGCTTAGTTGCTTCAACGCTCAGTGTTACGGTGTAAAAACCTTCGCTATCAACATCATCTGTAACCGACACTGCTTTCATTTCAAGCTCATAAAGCGTTATATATTTAAACTGATCATCAATAAAACTTTGCTCCGCTTGCGTTGCGTCTTGTTTTAAATAGCTAAGTAAATCAAGCGTAGTTGGGTATGGCGTTGATTGGTATTTAAACTCATTCAAAAACGCTTTAAGTGCGGCATTTAAGCGCTCTTCACCTAATCGGTCATACAAAGCCATCATCGTAACTGAGCCTTTATTGTAATGAAGATATTGTTGCGACTGCGTTTTATACAGCGGCATTTCTTCAAAGGCTTCGCCTGTGCGGCCCATTAAGTATCTATCTAACTCGTACTTTAAGAATTTACGAAGCTTCTCGGCGCCAAAGCGTTTTTTTAGCACCATAAGCGCACTGTATTGGGAGAGCGATTCAGAAATAACGGCGCTGCCTTCTACATTAGCCCCAGATACTTGATGCCCCCACCATTGGTGTGCAACTTCATGTGCGGTTACATAGTAAGGTAGGTCAACTTTACTCTCATCTCTTAAGTCTGTAATAAAGCCCATGCTTTCTGAGTAAGGTACCGTATTGGCAAAACTTTGCGCAAACGAGCGATACTTAGGAAATTCAATAATACGTAACTGCTTATGCTGATATGGCCCAAAGGCTTGCGTGTAGTAATCTATTGAGTCTTGTACCGACTCAATCATACGGTCAACATTCCATGCATGATCTTTGTGGTAGTACACCTCAATATTTACACCGTTATGTTCAACCTTTTTGCTTTCAAGCTCCGCCGAAAGAACAGAATAAAAGTTTATAATAGGGGAATCCATTTCATAAACAAAAGTACGTCGTCCGTCTTTTACACTCTCACTTTTTAAGTAACCAGGTGTAATAGCAAACTGCGACTCATCGGTGGTTACCGTTGCCTTGTAGTTTATAAATCCATTAGCAGGCCCAAACTCATTTTGCGTATAATAGCGGCTGTCTTCTAGTTTATGTGCACGTTCAAGTTCGGGTAAGTCGTGCTTACGGCGCTCATACTTATCCGCAATTTGAAAATACTTTTGATAACCAAAATTTGGGAATAATTCTCTATTATTTACAAATGTACCGTTATGCACGAGTTGAGTATCAGATCCTCTATCAACAAAACCGTCGTGTTCACGAGTAACAGAAAGCTCACCTTCGCGTACTTCATTCGGCATTAGCGGTTGTTCAAACTCAAACCATACCATGCCAAAATCGGTCAGACGCTCAACTATTTTTCCGCCCGCCATTTTTACATCCCAGCTTTTAGATTGGCTAGGCTCGATAATTAACACACGGGTTATTGGCTCGTTTGCGGTATTGGTAAACTTAATTTTAGCCACAGCGTTTAAAGCACGCTTTTTAGGGTAAATATCAATGTGTAAATCAACATCAGTTATTATAGGCAGTGGTAAGTCTTTGTATTGTGAGAACTCTTGCTCATACCTTACTTGTAGCGCTTCGTTATCATCACTTGTTACAAACTCATTGATTACACGGGTGTTGTAATAAATGTTATAACCCGCGCCCACAAATACCAATAAACTTATAACGGCTGCAACCTGGCCTTTTAAAGACATGTTGTAACGCACTAAAGATAAACGCGTACGCAATGTTTGCGATGGACCACGGTGCCATAAAGCAAACCCTACAATAGCTAAAAACACACTCAATGCACCCCAATATAGGGTATACCAATGCGCGCCTTGTAAAAAATGCCCGTAACCGTTTATGTCTGAATACGGTACGCTGCTGCTTTGTGAAAAATGATACATATGATGCTCAAACCCGTAAGCACCCATTACCATTTGAGCAATGTAATACAGAATAAACAAACCCATACCTATGTATTTATTAGGGCTAATTATTTGTAAAAAGAACGCCAATATAGCCATCATAATTAAAGGCAGTAATGTAAGGTAACCCAACCTAAATAAGTACTGGCCAAGCTCTAGGTTAAATTGCCCCTTAAATAGTTGCACTGCAATGGTAAACATCATGCCTACTAAATAAAGACCACAAACCGCAGTGATTAACGCGATAATTTTAGATACCCAAAACACACTGTTATGCACCGGGTAGCTGTCAACAATATCGCCCATACCACTGTGGCGCTCTCGCCAAACCAACTCTGCGCTGTAATAAGCAATAATGATAAACATAAACAAAGCGGAGGAATTTTGAATAATACCCACCATGTTTTGTGTGAGCGGCCAATCCGTTGTGCCATATGAGCCAATAGGCGCAAAAAGTGGTGCGAGTAACATAGTAATACTGACACCCGCTAAAATCATAAAAGGGGCACTTAATATAACTTGCTTAAGTTCAAATAAGCTGCGCATTACTAATTGCGATTTTGTATTTACCCCTTTTGACTTGTAATTTTTAGCGCTGCTAATAAGTGCTGCTTGTTTATTTTTTACAAACGTAGAGACACCAAATTGCTTTTTCTGTTTTTTAGTGACTACGCGATTACCTAACTTTCCGAGGCCAAAAAACATCGCTAAACTTATTGCTACCCATAAAATACGGTTAATTAAAAAATCGCCCGTAAGCGTTAACACTTCAGTATTTTTATCACTTACAGTCCAGTAACGGGTTAAGTCAATTAACGACCCTGTGCCAAATGGGTCGGCGTAAACAACAATATTTCTAAACGCTAAATCGTCAAAATAGATACTCGCCAATTGGTAGGTTATATAAACCACCACGGCCGTTACATATACCGCCATCATGGTTTTAAAGTAAACCGCCACACTATTAAAAATAGCACTGAGCACCAATAAGCTTGGCACTGCTAAATATAAAAAAGGCGCTGCGTAATATATAAACTTATTAGGGCCTACTAGCTCACTATCAAGCCAGCCAACCAACAAACCAAATTGAGTTCCCAAAAACACGCCTAATGGCACAGTTAAAAAAACAACGAGCACAACCAAGTAAGCACCAAAAAAACGTCCTGATTGATAAGTAAGCGGGTTAACGGGCTTACTAAACACCAGCTCATCCATTTTGGTCTCGCTGTTGCGAATCGCTGAGCTTGCAACAAAGTTAACCACTAAAAACATAGCAAGCGTACAAAAGGTAACCGTTAAAAGCATAATGGTATAAGGCGAGTTCATATGAACATTAGCCCCACCTAGCGGAAACTTACTACTGGAGCTTATAAAAAACGCCATAAAAAAGAAGATTAATGAGGTCACATAAAACGAAGGCTGACGCACAAAATAGCGCAGCTCAAACGCGAGCATATTAAAAAACATAGCGCCCCCTTATACTACTTGGCTGTTACGATGATTAAGCAATGTAGAAAAATACACATCTTCTAGGTTTGCACTGCTGAGTTCAAAACCTTCAGGGGCTTCATTGGCTAATACATGTAATATGGTTTGCCCAGCAAATAAGCGTTTTGAAATAACAGGCAGTTGCGGTTCAAGCTCTAGCGCTTCTTCTTGGCTCATGGCTTTGCGCCAAATTTGTCCTTGGAGTTTATCGGTAAGGGCAATTGGGTTGCCCTCTAATAGTATTTTTCCGCCTGCCAGTACGGCCATGTTTGGGCAAAGCTCTGCTACGTCTTCAACTATGTGGGTCGATAATATAACGACTTTTTGCTCGCCTAAGCTTACTAACAAGTTATGAAAGCGATTTCGCTCTTCAGGGTCTAACCCAGCAGTTGGCTCATCAACGATTAGTAAATCAGGGTCGCCAAGTAAGGCTTGTGCAATACCAAAACGCTGGCGCATACCGCCCGAAAAGCCACTTACGGCTTTTGAGCGATGTTGATATAAATTAGTATGTGCAAGCAAGCCTTCCACCGACTCTTTACGCTCGCCTTTGTTATGAATGCCCTTCAAAACAGCCATGTGGTCCAGCAAGTCGTAAGCACTAACGCGAGGGTATACACCAAAATCTTGCGGTAGATAACCTAAACGTTGACGCAGAGCCTGTGGGTCTTTAAAAACATCAATACCATCAAAAGTAATTGAACCCGAATCGGCAGATTGCAACGTGGAAATAGTGCGCATTAGTGATGATTTACCCGCGCCATTTGGGCCAAGCAACCCAAACATCCCTTTTCCTATTGATAAATCAACACCTTGTAGTGCATGTACGCCATTATCGTAGGTTTTAGATAACCCTGTTATTGATAGCATTTTTACTTCCTTGAATTCTAATAGTTTTTTTATTGCGTTTTTATACCACATAAAAAAAAGGAACATAAGTTACCGCTTGGTTAATTTTGTAACAATAAATAAACAAGACAAGTAAAAATACTTGCCTAGCATTTATTCAGTCGGTATAAAAACCATACACACACTTTATAAGAAGCGTAAAGCCATGCAAAAACATCAAAGCCAACCACTAAACGACTTTATCGAATACCCTCACGATGAAATGCTAAAGCGTGCAAATGAGTTTTTACAAACTAGTCAGCGCCGCCATAGTATTCGCAGCTTTAGCGACCGTCCAGTACCTAAAAATATAATTGAAGCATGTATTAAGGCAGCTGGTACTGCGCCAAGTGGGGCCAATCACCAACCGTGGCATTTTGTGGCTATTAACAGTAGCGATGTAAAAAAACAAATAAGAGAGGCCGCCGAAAAACTAGAGCGTTCTTTTTACGAAGGCAGAGCAGGAGAAGAGTGGCTTGATGCGCTAAAACCGTTAGGCACCGATGCTAGTAAACCTTATTTAGAATACGCGCCTTGGCTTATTGCAGTGTTTAGTCAAAAAAAGGGCGGCGTAAACACCGATGATAAAAACACCAATTATTATGTGCATGAGTCTGTTGGCTTAGCTACCGGCTTTTTAATTCAAGCCTTGCATCGTTCGGGCTTAGCTACCCTTACTCATACTCCAAAACCAATGAGCTTTTTAACCGATATATGTAAGCGCGACAAAGACAACGAACGCCCTTACATGTTACTTATTGCAGGCTACCCAAGCGATGATGCCACAGTACCTGCCCATGCACTTGATAAAAAATCGCTTAATGAAATTGCGACCTTTATTTAGGGTCGTATTCAATAGCAAGCTTATCGCCGGGGTTGAGTCCTGCGATAATATGCTGCCGCCCGTCTATAATGTCTCCTAAACGTATAAAGCGCCTTTGAATATTTTGGTTTTCTATAACGTACACCATATTTAACTCACCAAAATTATGCACTGCCTCTTCAGGCACTAATATACCTTGGTGCTTATTCAATAGTAAAACTAGCTGCGCATATAAACCAGGGATCAAACCTAACTGTGAATCAAAATCGAGCCTAACCAATAAGCTTCGTGCAGCTTTATCGGCCACGGGAATTATTTCACTTACTATCGCTTGGCTTTGAATATTTAAAGAAGGGAAAAAAACGGATAACTCATCCCCAGTTTTAAGCTTTACAGCTTGTCGCTCTCGTATGTTAAATTCTACTTGTAACTGAAGTGGGTTATAAAGTGCCATAAGTGCAGTACCTGGGGTTACAGTATCACCGGGCTCTGCTAATCGCTCTACCACTACACCAGCAATAGGCGCAGTAATTGACGTAAAGTTTAGTGCTATTTTAGCTTGCTCTTGCTGCTGCTTAGCTACAGCTAAATTAGCTGTTAAGGTATCAAATTTGGCTTGTGCATCATCGAGCTCACTTACCGACACCAACTTTTTATCACTCAATTCTTTTACGCGCGCAAGCTGGTTCTTTGCCTGAGTAAGAGAGGCTTGAATTGCACTGATTTGCGCCTTACTTTGTGTAACCTTTGCTTTAAAGTCATCTTGTTGCAGCGTAATAAGCACATCCCCCTTTGATACTCTGTTGCCGGCGCGTACGTTAAACTTTTCTATTTGCGCCATAACCCGTGAGGAAATTTGCGTATTTTGCTTTGCAATTACACTACCAGGTACACGCTCTACTAGCTGTATAGGTTCAAGTGCTACTGTTATTTGTTTACCACTATAGCTTTGCGCTTCAATATTTTTTAAACCCGCTGTTTGCTTTTGTGTAAAGCTTCCTGCCATATATAACACTGCAATAATGATCACAAATAAGGCAAACACTAAACCTAAAATTTTTGATTTACCCTGCATGAGTATTTTCCTCTGTATTTGCAAACACTAAATAGTAAACAAGGGGAACTACAAATAACGAAAATAATGTAGATGCCACAATGCCAAAAATAATAGCTATTGCTAGCCCACTAAAAACTGGATCGAGGGTAATCACTAAATTACCTAATAAAGTTGTGCCTGCAGTTAAAAGGACTGGGCGCATTCGGTGTGTGCCAGCCGCTATAAGCGCCTCTTTAATTACCATACCCTGTACGCGTGCTTGGTTTATAAACTCGACTAAAATAAGTGAATTACGAACCACAATACCAGCCAGCGCTATCATGCCTATCATCGCAGTGGCGGTAAATAAAACCGGCTCTGGGGCTTGTGCAATAGTGCGCTCACCAAACTGATTTAATAACCAAAACCCTGGCATAATACCAATTACCGTTAGTGGAATAGCCGACATTATAATTAACGATAAACTCACCGATTTCGTTTGTACGCGCAAAATAATAAAAATTGCGCTCAGTGCGAACGCAAATGCAATGCCCATATCTCTAAATACATCAATGGTTATACGCCACTCACCTTCGCCACTAAAGGTAACATTTGTACCCTGTGGTAATTGCCAAACAGCGGTCCCTCCGTTATTTAAAAAGTGCCTATTAGGCCAATCGTTTTGCAAAAATGATTCTTGGTTTGCATTAAAGTCTGAATTTACATCGGCAATAACAGCGGCAGGAGTACGACCATTTAACTCTGCAAAAACGTAAATCACATCTCGTTGATCTTTTCTAACAATAGGCTTAGCAACCTCTAAATTGCTAAACTCACCCACTTCCGAGAGTGATACTAAAGGCCGCGCCGCACTTGTTAAGCCAAACTCACTACTGCTTTTAACTACATCCCTATCACCTCTAATTTGTAGAGCTAATAATTGTGAAAACTGATTTTTTTGCTGGTATGGAAGCTGTAAGTTAATAGCAACTGGCTTGGTTTCGCCGCTTACATACATAACACCTACTTCCATACCCTGCGATGCAATTTGTAAGCTTTGTACAATGTCTTGGGTTGATATTGCCGATAACGCAGCTTTACCTTTATCTGTAATAAATCGTTTTAGAGGTGCGCTTTGAGCTATTGAGGTATCTACTTCAACAACATGTGGCTCTTGCTGAAGTCGTTTAGCTACTTGCTGTGCGGCTAAAGTGTGCGTATTTGCATCAATAAATGGGTCTTTATAAACCTCGGCAACTAGAGTGCTTAATACTGGCGGGCCAGGAGGAACTTCAACCACTTTTATGTTTATACCATTAGCGGCTATAGGGCTTAGTTGTTTACGTAATCGCATAACTACACCATGCGACTGCTGCTCGCGATCAGCTTTATCAAGTAGTAATACTCTAAGCTCTGCTAAGTTGCTAGCGTCTCTTCGGTAATAGCCTCGAACCATTGCGTTAAAGTCCATACTTGAAGGTTTACCTATGTAGGCAGCTATTTCGTCAACCTCATTCAGCTGCCATGTAAGTGCTTGCACTTGTTGAGTAAATGCAGCTGTTTGCTCTAGACTTGTGCCCTCTGGCATGTCTATTAATACTTGAACTTCATTTTTGTTGTCAAAGGGTAAAAGCTTAAGTGGGACTAAGCGTAATACAGGTAATAATGCACTAATAATAAAGAGCAATAGCGTGATCCAGAGTACCCACTTAGCACGGGTTTTAGTATGTAATAAGGGCGTGAGTACACGTTTATAAATACTTACTTTATCTGCTGTTAAAGGCTTGCCGCTGTTTGGCTTTAAGAGTTTAATTGCAAGCCAAGGGGTGACTAAAAATGCCACCAAAGTAGACACCATTACACTTATTGGCACATTAAACGCCATCGGTGCCATGTACGACCCCATCATTCCACTTATAAAAGCTAAAGGTATAAAAGCAAACATAATAGTCAGCGTAGACATTAATAACGGTGTACGAATTTCGCTGATTGCCGCCACAATATTGCTTTTTTTATCACCTTTTTTATTTATAAAGCGGCTCATGTTATCGATGCCAGTAATAGGGTCATCAACTAGCAAACCAAGAGATAAAATAAGTGCAAATAAGGTCACGCGGTTAATGCTATAGCCAAATACATAATCAAGCGAAAGCGTAATCCCATAACAAATAGGTACCGCAAGGCCCACTACAATAGCCGCACGCCAGCCTAAAAATACACCTACAAATAATACAACTGTAAATACCGCAAATACTAAGCTAGAGGTTAAGTTATTTACCTTTTCGTTAGCTGTTTTTCCGTAATCTCTTAATACCGTGTAATCAATTTCATTTGGTAATAAAGTACTTTTAAGTTGCGCCATTGCGCTATGTACATTATCAGCAACTGTAACAGCGTTAGCACCCTCTTGTTTGGCCACACTCATTGTTACCATAGGTAAACTTTGATGTTTATTTGATTGGGCTAACCATTGATAATTAGTAGGCTCAGTGGGGCCATCAATTACGTTTGCTATATCACTTATGTATACACTTTTACCATTAACAACATTAACGATAAGCTGTTCAATGGCTGTTTTATTTCTAAGTACATCACCCGCTTGCAGCATTATTTGTTGTTGCCCATCAATAACACTACCTACTTGCGCCAACTGATTAGAGGCTTGCAATGCAAAGTAGACGTCGCTTAATGTAGTTTGGTGCGCCGCTAATGCAGCTGCGTTTAGGTTTATAGTTAAAGCCCGTTCGCGCCCAGCTATTACTTTAACCTCACTAGTGCTAGGTATACGCTGGAGGTTATTTGCTATCTCATTAGCAAAACGTGTGAGTTCATAGTCGCTATAAAGTTTTGGATCTTTACTGTACAGCCCAAGCATAATAATAGGCACATCATTCACTTCCACCGGGCGCACTTGCCAACTACTTATAATAGGGGCCATTGTATGTTCATAGCTATAAAGCTTTGCATATGTATCGAGTATGGCTTGCTCTCGGCTATGGCCAACTTTAAAACGAAGTGTTACTACTGCACCATTAGTTTGAGTAGTAGAGTAAATATGTTTAACGCCTCGCAATTGCGCTAGTAACTTTTCAAGCGGTTCGGTAGCTGAGCGTGCCACTTCGGGGGCTTCTACATTTGGGGTAGATAAGTAAATATCGAGCATGGGCACCACAATTTGTGGCTCTTCTTCACGGGCTGTTTGCTTAAGTGCAAATAACCCGAGTACAACCGATAACACAAAAATAATGATCGGCAAACGGCCACTCAAACTACTTTTTACTGCGTTATCAATTATGCTCACAAGTATTAATCCTTACAAAACAAGCCATATAACATGCCGAGTAATTGCACCGCATTATCGTCAATAACCCGGTAATAAATGGTTTGGCTTTCGCGGCGAGTAGCCACTATTTTAGCTTTCCTAAGTGCAGCTAAATGTTGAGAAAGTGCCGATTGTGCCAAGGGTACAGCCTCGTTTAGTTGCGATACGCTCATTTCTGTATCTTGCAATGAACATAAAATCATTAAGCGATTTTTATTAGCCAAAATTTTTAATAGCTGTTCGGCTTGCGCTACATTGCCAGCCATTGCCGTAAAGTCGATGTTCATAACATGCTCTTATTATAAGAAGTGAATAAAGTATAAATATATATATTAGAAATGTCTAATATTAGAATTTACTAATGTAATAAAAAACAATATAGTAATTAAAAGTCAACACGAGCGGCTACAGTTAATTTGGCTATCTGAATACTTATACCTTTAGTGACGAACGAAATATGCCTAACTATTTTTACTACACTAAAGTATATGTAATCAGCCTCTAGCTATAGGCGCTCAATGATCAAACTACTACGCAATTTGGCGTTAAGGAACGAACACATGCTTACCTCAATCCCTGATTTATTAAAAGTTATCACGCCTAACCAGCGCCGCATTGATGCAGCTCAAGCAAAGCAAGAGCTTGAGCAAAATAAAGGGCTGCTTATTGATGTGCGCGAACCTGCTGAGCATGCCAATGTAGCTGCGGTTGGGGCAATTAATATTCCTCGCGGATTACTTGAAATGAAGCTAATGGAAATAGAAAAAGACGCAGCCCGCCCTATTTACTTGCATTGTGCCAGCGGTGCGCGCGCCACATTAAGCGCAGAAGCACTAACTCGCGTTGGCTACGAAAACGTAACGGTTATTACTTGTAATGTAGAAAAAGTGCATGAGGTCTTTTAAGTTAAAATTAGCTAGGCGGTCAGTCATGATCGCCGCAACTTTGTTTACACAGCGATTTACTTAAAAGCATCTAACAATCGCCATTACTCTTTTCATCCCCCTATATATAATATTTTTAGTCCGCTTCAAAAAATGTCGAAAAGCTGCGCTACTTTTCAAATACCACATTAACTGAATCTAAACAGTACAACCTTTATTGCTCTTGATGTAAAAAGTACTTATTAACAAGATTGACTATTAGTATTTGAGCTGCCAAGGTTTAACCGAAAAAGGTACGAAATTAACATCTAAGGAAAGAGAAATAAATGAAATGTTTAATCACATTTGTAGCCTTGTTGCTTATGTTTGCAAATATTGCAGAAGCAAATGATAACAACGTTACTTTATTTATGTGCGAGGGCTGTAATTACGATGAAGCCTATCAGTTAGCAAAAGATAACCCCCCATTAACTCAATGCTACTCATCAGACCCAAACGAAATAATCACAATTGATAATCAGGTATGCTACACAACGCCTAAAAAGGTTATAGTTGCAGATTTACTTGGTAAAGAGCATTTTGCATTTATGGTTAGGCATCATAATCAAGGCTCAAGTAAGCTTTATCTTAATAAATATGCTGAATCGATATCTTTGAACACCAATGATAAAACCGCAATATTAAGGTTAAAAACAACTTTTAAAAATTTCTCTACATTTTTAAAAGAAATGCAGACAGAGATAAGTGCATCACCGCTCAAAGTGAGTCAATATACTTCACTTAATATGACTAGTCCAAATACGGCAGACAGCTGCCCTCCACATATAACCGATGCAGTAAAAGCAGTACTTGAAGGACGAACCGCATCCCAATTACAGAATAGGCTAAACAATAAAGCTAAAACTGATTTTAAATACCCAGAACGCTTTTTTCTTGCTAAGGAATTTAGTAGTGAAGGTTTTTCAATTGGTGTAGGCGGAATTTTGTACCAAGGCACTTGGGAAAAAGTAAGTAAGAACTTCAATACACACGTACGTTTTACTCAAAACCAAGAAGCTCCCCTGAGTGGTACAAGTCAGTACGACGTCGTTTTCTCAGTAAAGTGGATTAAAGAATTTGGTGCACTTAGCGTATCAGTGAACCCCTATTTAACTTATTTAGATGGGATTACCTTAAACCAGCTTAAAACAACATCGATTAATACTGTGGACCAATGCCTTCAAGATGCTTTAGATCAAACACTACCATCAAACACCTCTCCACCTAGCTCTGGAGGTGGTGACGGCTGGGATAATCAAGTTTGCGAAAAACATTATTATATCAATGAAGTAAAAATACTTACAATTAAGGTATCTTGTTAAATCTTCTATAATCATTTCGCTAAATGACGGGTAGCAATAACTACCTGTCATTCAAGCTTTAATAATTAAACACGCCCCTTTTTTCTTCTATTTCTTTACTAAAGCTATTAAATCTCTTACTTTTTCTCATCTAATAACGTGCTTAACATTTGCTCGATATTTTTTACGCTATAAGTAAGTGCGCGTATTAGCTCTAATTGATTTTTCGGGCTTTCTGCATTTGAAAACTTTGCCGGTGCTTGCGCAGCTAAGTTATCTTTTTGCTCAAGTATGGCTTCTCTAAACTCACTGGCGTTTACAACACCAAGTAATGACACCAATGCACCATGACCAGATTGCCCGGCGGTTTCAAAGCTTAAGCGGTATAAGCCAAATAAACGCATAAGAGGCCCTTGGCTCAGCCCAACATCGGTTATTTTTTCAAGTGGTATCGATTTTTCTTCTTTAAATAAAATACCGCGTTTAACAACCAGTTTTTGCGTGAGTAATTGCGCCGACATAGCCGCTAAAATTTTACCTGCCACCAGCCAAACAATAATTAACACCACAGGTATGAGCGGAATAGTCACCAAGGCTAAGGCGCTAAAAAGGCATGCCGTAGTCATCCAGTATTGCTTCACTTTGGGATCAAAGCTGGCACTTTTTAAAATAGGGTTGCTCATTGGTTTATCCTCATACCCATTTTATTAAATCTAGGGAGTGTGTCTTTATTGATTGAGATAGTTAAACACGCTTACTGTATTAAACTTACGTGATCAACGGCTTCAATGCAATTTAGCCACTTACATTCAAATATACTTTCACACACTCTATTACAAACACCAACAGTAAATATAGCTACACTAAAGCCTATTAGTTTTGAGATGCACTTAAATTGTCTCAGCAATTTATCTTTTTACTTATTTAACACCTAAGGCTTTTAATGAACACTTATATTAAAAACTCAATACGGATATTAGTTGGCACTCTAACGCTTTGTAGTATTGCTGCTCAGGCTGAGTCGCAGTTTTCATTAGGGGGCGGCGTTATTTCTACCAGCTCCCCTTATGCGGGAACCGACAGTGAAACACTTTTTTTACCTATCATTACCTATGAAGGTGAAAGACTTAGTTTTAGAGGTTTGTCACTTGATTATAAATTAGTGGAGGAGCAAGATTTTAATTGGTCATTAGTTTTAGAGCCAGGCGATAACTTTGATACCTCAGATTCAAACCTTGCAGCCATTAAAGCCTTAGACGACAGAAAACTGTCTCTTTATGCTGGCACTAAGGTTAGCTACTCTGCAGGCTTTGGTAAAATAAGCGCCAGTGCTACTCATGATGTAATAGGCCACGGTGATGGCGCTAAATTTAAAACCAATTACAGTTACCCTATTAAGTTATCTAAGCAATTAATGCTTATTCCTTCTGTGGGTGTTGAGCTAAATAGCAGTGATGTATCTAACTATTATTATGGTGTAGCAACCGGTGAATCTACCACCTATGCGCCTTACGAACTTAGTTCTACAGTTAACTACAATGCGGGTTTATTTTTAATGTATTACATTAATAAAAACTGGAACGTAAACGCTATGGTTAACTATCAACAGCTCGATTCTGACATTGAAGACTCACCCATTATTGATACCGATAACACTACTACCGTTATGATGTCGGTTAACTATCGTTTTTAATATTATTAGCGTGTGACAAATATTTACACGCTAATAATTACTTTAACAGCAAGGGCAATAAATATAATTCCTAGTATTTTATCAAGCCATGGGTTTTGCTTGGTAAAACCAAAGCGGTTTTTTGAAACTTCTGTCAGTAACGCCACCAGTAAATACCAGCCGGTATCAATTACAAATACCGTTAAGCACATAATAATACCAATGCTTAAAGTAAGGTTTTGCGGGTCAATAAACTGTGAGAACAACGCTAAAAAGAAAATAGCGAGTTTTGGGTTTAAAAATGCAATGGCAAAGCCATCTTGTAATGCTTTAGCTGCACTCACCTCACATTTTTGTACTTCAAGTTCGCTATTACTTAGTTTTGCTAGCAAAATTTTTATACCTAAATACGCCAAATAGGCCGCACCTAAGTAAACGAGTATTTGATAAACTGTTGGAAACTGCGTCATTAAAGCGCCTAACCCTAATAACGATGCACCGGCATACAAGCCAACGCCAGTGCCATGACTGAGTGCGGCAAGCATACCGTTTTTCATACTGCCGTTAAGTGAGTGCTTTAAAACCACCGCCAAACTTGGCCCTGGCGACATTGCGCCCATCATGCAAATAGCCGCTAGGCTTAACCATACTGAAAATGTCATTTAAAGCTCGTCAGTTTCAATAAGTAACGTATAGCCATGCACTTGCCCATAAAAACCTGCCAATGGCACTGCGTTTAACACTTTCCAACCATCTTGATTTAATTCCTGTATGCGGTCATTCAGTGCGGCTATATCTACGCCACCCAAAAAACGAGTCTTTCTAAATTCGATTACTTTTTGCATTTTAATCCTTGTGTATCTTATAACGTGTATTCAAAATCGTAGTAGTGAATCCCTTGCTCAATACGTATTTTCATACTGCCCGTTAACCCTTCTAGCTCATGAGTGCCTGAGTCGGGAATTACATTTAAAATTAGGCTGTCTTGGCCTTTATCCATAGTACCAAAATGCTGTAATACAAAGCTGCCTTTTTTACCTTCAAGCTCGCCTATTACTTGCTCTATGGCAACATAACCGGCACTGCCTTGCGTGGGTGTCATGGCGCTTAGCATTTCGCCTTGGCTGGTGGCATTTAAGCTACCTTTAAAAGTTTTATCTATCGACATACGCCCTAAATTAATACCATTTTGGCCGCTTGCGTAGCCTTCTATAGGGGCTAGGTTTACATTAAATTCTCCACTTACGGTTGCTGTAGTCATAACTTTTCCTTATTGAGGCTAATATTTAAAAGTATTGATTTTTATTATCTTAGTGCCATATCTATACCTTAACCTTTAAAAAGAATCCACTATGTCAAAAACAACACCTAAGCCCGAAAAAGCCGCCTTTAGTAGTTTATTACCTATTTTTGCGTTTATTAAACCGTATAAATGGATGGTAGTAGCGGCGCTTGCTGCTCTTTTAGTCACAGCAGGTGTTAACTTATCATTAGGGCAAGGCGTTAAATTTGTCATAGATCATGGCTTTATCGCAGGCTCCCAAGCCCAGTTACAACAAGCTGTATTGGTACTTATTGGTTTGATTAGCTTATTAGCCGTGGGCACGTTTAGCCGCTTTTATTTAATGTCGTGGATTGGCGAACGCGTTAGTAACGATATTCGCAAAGCGGTGTTTAATCGCATTGTTACCTTGCACCCAAGCTACTTTGAAGAAAACCGCAGTGGCGAGCTTATGTCGCGTTTAACAACCGACACCACTTTATTGCAATCGATTATTGGCTCATCGTTTTCTATGGCACTGCGCAGTGCATTAATGTTAGTGGGTGGCTTAGTAATGCTGTTAGTTACTAACTTAAAGCTTACCCTTGTCGTTATTGCTTGTGTGCCGCTGGTATTAGTACCCATGATGGTATTTGGTAAAAAGGTGCGAAAACTTGCAAGCTCTAGCCAAGATGCAATAGCCGACATAAGCACCTATGCCGGCGAGATCATTCAAAACATTAAAGTAGTACAAAGCTATAGCCATGAAGCGCAAGAGCAGCACGCTTTTGCACTTGAAACCGAAAAAGCCTTTAGTGTGGCCAAAAGCCGTATTAAGCAACGCTCATTTTTAATTGCAGCGGTCATATTTTTAACTTTTAGCGCTATTAGCGCAATGCTTTGGGTAGGCGGTAGTGACGTATTGGCAGGTACTATGACTGGCGGTGAGCTAGGCGCCTTTGTGTTTTACGCTATTATGGTGGCTATGTCGGTGGCAACCGTTGCAGAGGTTTACGGCGAGCTGCAACGTGCAGCAGGTGCTGCGGCGCGCTTACTAGAGCTACTTGCAGTTAAAAGCGAAATAGAAAACCCAATCACTTCACAAGACGATAAGCTATTAGTAAACACTAATAGCCCGGCTATCGAACTTGAAAACATTAGCTTTAACTACCCATCTCGCCCCGATGTAAGCGCCCTTAACAAAATAAGCTTAACTATAGAGCAAGGTAAAACCGTTGCCATTGTTGGCCCCTCTGGCGCAGGTAAAACTACGTTATTTGAATTACTACAGCGCTTTTACGATCCAGCAAATGGCGCGATTAAATTTAATGATGTAAACATTAAAGACTTATCGCTTAATACCCTCAGAGGTAAAATGGGCATGGTGGCTCAAAACCCTATTTTATTTAGTTCAGACGTAATGCATAACATTCGTTACGGCAACCCAAATGCCACTGACGAGCAAGTATACGCCGCTGCAAAACATGCCCATGCTGATGAATTTATTAAACAATTACCGCAAGGTTATAATAGCTTTTTAGGTGAGCAAGGGGTAAGGCTATCGGGTGGGCAAAAGCAGCGAATTGTACTGGCGCGCGCTATTTTAAAAGACCCTGAAATACTGCTTTTAGATGAAGCGACCAGCGCACTCGATGCGCAAAGTGAGCATCATGTACAAGCGGCGCTTGAGCACTTAATGCAAAATCGCACCACGTTAATTATTGCCCATAGGCTAGCAACGGTTAAGCATGCAGATGTAATTGTAGTAATGAAAAATGGGGAAATAAAAGCAACAGGGAGCCACCAGCAATTGCTAGTAAGCTCCCCTTTGTATCAGCGTCTTTGTGAATTGCAGTTCAACAAAAATTAATCTTCAGTGTTTGGCACTATTTGAATTTCTACACGGCGGTTTTGAGCACGGCCATTTGCGCTATCGTTAGTCGCAATTGGACGTGTTTCGCCATAACCCATAGTACTTACACGCTCAGCCATAATTTGCTGATTAACTAAGTAGTTTTTAACGCTTTGAGCACGCTCACGCGATAGGTTCATGTTGTAGCTATCTTTACCTGTGCTATCTGTGTGGCCTTCAATACTTAGGTACGTTTTTTCGTATTTGTTCATCACTTTAGCAATCGCATCTAAGGTGTCGTTAAAGCCAGACGAAATATAAGATTGATCAGTCGCAAAGGTAATATTAGATGGCATAACTAAACGCAGGTTATCGCCTTCGCGTACAACTTCAACACCCGAGCCTGCAAGTTCATCACGAAATGCTTCTTCTTGCTTATCCATGTAATTACCAACTGCAGCGCCAGCTAGTGCGCCAATGGCAGCGCCTATAAAAATACGCTTATCTTTATGGTTACTTGTTGCTTTGCCTAATACGCCACCGGCTGCTGCGCCAATAGCCGCGCCTTTGCCGGTATTATTCATTTCACAGCCGCTTAGTAATACTGCGATAACTGATGCACTTATTAGTGATTTAGTTAATGTCATGATGATGTCCTGTTCGTTCTAGAATTACCAAGAGTATGCAAATACATCTATGAACAAACTATGAAGTGTCTGTTAATTTTTAAGTAAAATTAACTTTAGCAACGCATAAAGCGGTAAACTCAGCAGTGTGTTTTTAATAAAAATGTCATACTAGTTTGTGACAATTTAATGAATTTTGAAAAAGGACTCTAGCTCAATGTTATTAGCTATTTTTAGGCAGTTTTTTTTGCTTGGGTGTATGAGCTTTGGTGGCCCAGCCGCACATTTAGGCTATTTTAAACGCCATTTTGTAGATACATTAAACTGGCTAACCAACACTCGTTATGCCCAGCTTATTAGCTTAAGCCAAGCTCTTCCAGGGCCAGGCTCTAGCCAAGTAAGCTTTGCTATTGGTGTAGAGCGAGCGGGCGTACTTGGCGGAATAGCTGCGTTTATTGGTTTTACACTGCCTTCATTTTTAATTATGGTGCTACTTGCTATTAGTGCGCATCAGTTTGATGCCGTTTACTTTGCAATTATTGCCGGTTTAAAGCTATTTGCAGTGGTAATTGTTGCCGATGCCACGCTAAGTATGGCTAAAAGCTTTTGTACAAGCATTACTTTAAAGTTACTTGCAGTACTAAGTACGCTTGCCTTAATACTATTGCCAATGATGGGCACCCAAATCGCTATTTTAGTAATTGCTGCAACAATAGGCGCGGTTTGGCCTTTATTAAAATTAAACACAAGTGCGGCGCTAACAAGTGATTCCAAAAACACTGTAAATTGGCTTCCACTAGGCTTATTTGCTTTATTGCTGTGTATTAGTTTTATTCCTTTAGGGCGAGAATTTGCTTTGTTTACCCCTTTTTACCAAGCGGGTGCCATGGTATTTGGTGGTGGACATGTTGTGCTTCCTGTTCTGCAGGCAGGTGTACCAGCACTCAGTGATGAGCAGTTTTTAAGTGCCTACGCCAGCGCTCAAGCTATACCTGGACCAATGTTTACCATTGCCACTTATTTAGGGGCTCAACTAACTACAGAGCAGCCTTTAATTGGCGCAATAATCGCAACATTACTTATTTTCACACCGGGTTTTTTACTAATATTAGCATTTCAAAAAAGCTGGTTAAATTTGGCTAATAAACCACGTTTTGCAAGCTCAATAGCGGCACTTAATGCTGCGGTAGTGGGGTTTTTAGCGGCTGCATTGTACTCACCAATTTGGACATCATCGGTGCATAACCTTTGGCAAGTGGGGCTGGTAATTGTGGCCTTTGCATGGCTACGATTTAAAAAGCCACCTATTTGGTGGCTCTTAGCTTTATTTATTGCTGTGGGCCTTGCTCAGCACTATTTGCCACTACTTTGAACGTAGGCTTATCTGTTTGTTGAGCGTTAGGTTGGCTTAATTGCCCACTTACGCTCTGATATGCTCTAAGGCCAAACACCGGCAGTACCGCAAGCAAGTGGTCCATAATTTCGGCTTGTAAATGCTCATAAGAAATCCAGCGTTTATCTTCGCTAAAGCAGTAAAACTCAATAGGTAAGCCATGGTTTAATGGCTGAAGCTCTCGTACCATTAACGTGAGCGATGTATTAATTTTATTATGCTGCTTTAAGTAACCCTCTGCGTAACGACGAAATAGACCTAAGTTAGAGACCGGATCAGGTAATGACGCAACACGTATATACTCATGCAGCGGAATAGCCGCATCTATTTGCTTTCTAAACTCGTCGCTTACTAAACAAATGCTATGCATGTCTATGTTTAGTGAGCGCTTGATACGTCTACCGCCTGATTCTTGCATTCCACGCCAGTTTTTAAACGAACCCGCAACCAGCATATAAGTAGGAATAGTAGTAATGGTGTTATCCCAGTTGCGCACTTTTACAGTATTTAAACCTAAATCTATAACCTCACCATCTGCGCCATAGTTTTCTACTTGGATCCAATCACCGTAAGTAACTAAGCGATTTGCCGCAATTTGAATACTCGCTACAAAGCCTAAAATAGTGTCTTTAAATACTAATAAGGTAACAGCGGCTATTGCACCAAAACCAGAGAGAATATACGTAGGTGATTTTTCAAGTACGATACTCACTATTAATATTGCACATACAATAAACGTAATAAGTTTTACGACTTGTAGTAAGCCCTGAATAGGCACTTCGCGTGCAAAATCTAGCTGGTTATAAATAGCACCAGCTATACTCACTATACTGCTAAAAATAAAGCCTACGTGAATAATCAGTATGCCTTGCCCAATCGTTTTTAAAATTTCGGCGGTTAGCTCATTGACTGGGTACACGCTATCAAAGGTTGCTAAAAAAAGTACACTACATAGCATACCTGCAATACGTTTATTGAGTTTATTAAGCAACGGGGAGAGTAAACCAATACGCTCAGGAGATAACTTAGTAACAACCTTTTGAATTCCCGGAAGCATCAATCGGCGTGTAAATAAATACACAATTAATAATGATAAAATGCCAATTGAAGCTGCCGTAATTGAGCTAAGAAAATTAGCATCGGGGACTTTTTCAAACCAAGGGGCAATTAAATCCTGAAGGTGTGTGTTGGTCATAGTGTTTCAATTTCCTTACTGACTTGTGGTTCAGGTAAATCTTGTTGAGCATAAATGCCGGTGAGCTGCCTATCTTTAGCAACCCATAGCTCATTAACGTACTTTTGAAAATCGCTTCTAAATGCTTTGTCGTGTTGATAGCTGCCTAGCATTTGCTCATTGATAGGTGTCACATCAATAGAGACATAAATTGAATTAAGCTCACCTGTTAAAATATTACGACACACATGGCTGGTTTTACCGCTGTACACTACGCTCGAATTTAACATAGCGTCAAATTGTTCACCCAGTACCTCAAGCGCAAAGGCGATGCCACCAGCTTTAGGTTTAAGCAAATGTTTAAAAGGACTTTGCTGACTTGTATGTTTTGCTGGTGTGTAGCGGGTGCCTTCTACAAAATTGATTATTGTAGTGGGGTTTCGTCTAAAATTACGGCAACTATGTTTTGTACGCTCAACATCTAAACCTTTAAGTTTTGGGTTTTTAGCGAGCTGTGCTTTACTCACGCGCTTCATAAATGGCATGCCCATAGCCCATGCACCTGAGCCAATAAAAGGCACATACTTTAATTCATCTTTTAAAAAAAACTTTGGGGCAGGTAATTTATGCAATGAGCTAAGTACGGCTATGTCTAACCAGCTCATATGATTGCAAATAAGTAAGTACCAACTTTGCAAGTTTAAATCGCCATTTATATTTACTTCAATATTAGGGCAACCTAACCACAAGCCAAACCTATTACCATTACACCAACCACGATAAACACGGTGTAAAATAGTGTTTATTACACCCAAAGGGAGCAGCATTTTTACCAGCCCAAACAGTAGCACTAGAGTGCCAAAAATAATCACATTAGAGAACAATACACAGCCTACAATTAAGCCATTAAGCCAATTTGGTAACCACTTTTTTAGCATAACTGTAAGCTCATTATATTTGCCTTATTATTTATGGTTTTGCTCAAGCTGCTGTAGCGTTTGCTCTTTTTCTTCCCATAAACGGTTTAGTTCACTTTGAAAGCCCACTCTAAATTCAGAGTCGCCAGTGTAATCACCAATTAGTTCTTCGCTTACTGGGCGTATATCTACGTGTACGTTAATTTGCTTCACTTTACCACCTGCAAAATCCATAAACGTAGGTATGCCATCTGGGTAATGTATGGTTACGTTAACCACTTTAGAAATTTGCTCACCCATCGCCTGCATTACAAATGCAATACCGCCCGCCTTTGGTTTTAACAAATGTGGGAAAGGGCTACTTTGACGCGCATGTTTTTGCTCTGTAAAACGAGTACCCTCTACAAAATTAACAACGCTTACTGGCATTTCTTTAAATTTTTCGCAGGCTTTACGGGTTGTTTCTAGGTCTTTACCACGTAATTTAGGGTTCTTTTTTAACTGACTTTTACTGGTGCGAGTCATAAATGGAAAATCGAGCGCCCACCAACACAAACCTAAAATTGGCACGTAAATAAGCTCTTTTTTCAAAAAGAAGTTTAAAAATGGAATTTTGCGATTAAACACTCGCTGCAGTACTAAAATATCTACCCAGCTTTGGTGATTGGCAATGACTAAATACCAATCTTTTAGTTTGGTTTCTTCAAGGCCAGTTACATTAATTTTAGTGGGTGTAAAAAGGCTCTGATTTAAGCTATTAAACGACACCCAAATAGTGGCACATTGCTTAGCAACCCAACTTAAAAGTTTTTGTAAGGGTTTGATAGGAATTAACTTTAATAACCCACAAACAAAAATGGGCACAAACCAAATAAGCGTGTTTATTGTGTAAAAAATAATACTAAATACACTGCGAATAACTGACATTACTTCCATTCCTTTAAACAGTGCGCAGCAACTAATACTGCGCTTATATTTACGTATAAATTAATCTTCAAAATAGGTATAGCCTTCAAGGCCTGCATTAAGCTCTGCTAAATATCCCTCTTTGCATTGCTCGGATACAGTTAACTTATTAACCTGATAAGCAAAGTTATCCGCCAAAATGGCGCTATCATAGTCAACAAACTTTAATACATCCTTAACGCTATCACCTTTAATGGCATTGGTTAGTACATAACCTTCGTCATTTAGCTCAACATGTACTGAGTCGGTGTCACCAAATAGGTTATGTAAATCACCTAAAATCTCTTGGTACGCACCCACCATAAACATAGCAATGTGGTATTGCTCGCCGGGTTTGTACTCAGGAATAGGTAGGCTGGTTTCTATACCTGCACCTTCTACGTATTCACGAATTTGTCCGTCAGAATCACAGGTTATATCTTGAATAATTGCGCGCTGAGTTAAAGGCTGATTTAGGCTTTCTATTGGCATAACCGGAAATAACTGCTGAATGCCCCAAACATCAGGTAACGATTGAAACAGTGAAAAGTTAACAAACAGTTTATCAGCAAGCTTTTCGTTTAAATCGTCGAGTACTTCGCGGTGTGCGCGGGCATTATTGCTAAGCGATGCACGTACGCGATGTAAAATAGTAAAGTATAACTGCTCTATTTTTGCCCACTCTAACATGCTTACTAAACCATGCACGTATTGATCGTGTGCTTCGCTAAATAGGTGCATCGCATCGTGATAAATTTCCAGCGCCATACGCGGGTTTAATCGTTGTAAACACTGCCACATTTCATCAAGTACTAGGGCACTATTTTCAATAGGTGGCTCTGGGTTTAAATGATTAGGCGCTTTTTCTACATCAATTACATCAGTAATTAACACAGCGTGATGAGCCGTTAAAGCGCGGCCCGACTCAGTAATAATGGCCGGGTGTGCAAGGTTATGCTGGTCGCACACTTCAGCAAAGGCATTTACTACGTTACGTGCGTACTCTTCTACTGTGTAGTTCATCGAGCACGCACTGCGAGAGCCTGAGCCTTCGTAATCAACGCCTAAACCACCACCGACATCAACCGTATTAAGTGGCACACCTAACTGAGTAAGTTCCGCAAAGTGACGCGCACATTCGCGCAGGGCGTGGTGTATGTCACGTATATTGGCAATTTGAGAGCCAATATGAAAATGCACCATTTGCATTAAATGCAACTTATTATGCTGCTTAAGTACTTCAACAGCACTAAGCACTTGCCCTGCAGTTAAACCAAACTTACCTTTTTCACCACCGGTATTTTGCCACTTACCTTTACCCACTGAGTTTAAGCGAATACGAATACCAATAGCAGGATCTATGCCTAAGTTGTCTATTTCTTCAAGTAAGGTAGTGAGTTCTGATAGTTTTTCTACCACTATTTTAACGCTGTGCCCCATAGCTTGACCAATACACGCTAAACGCAAAAACTCACTGTCTTTATAGCCATTACAGACAATAGTAATTGGCTCTTTTGCAACGCCTAAAATAGCCATAAGCTCCGGCTTTGAGCCAGCTTCAAGGCCTACTAAACCACTAGGATGGGCAAGTAACTTACTTACCACAGAGCGTTGCTGGTTTACTTTTATTGGGTATACACAAGTATATTTACCTTGGTATTCACAGCTGCTTTGCGCAAGCGTAAAAGCATTGGTAAGTGTATCAACGCGGTTTTTTAAAATATCAGTAAAGCGTACAAGTACAGGCAAGGTTAAACCTTGTTGTTTAAACTGCTCTGTTAATTGTGTTAAAGAAATAGCGCTTTTGGTTTGGTCACCATCTGGGTAGGCTACCAACTCGCCTTGTGCGTTTATATCAAAATAACCATCACTCCAATGAGCAACGTTATAAGTAGCGCGTGCTGTTTCTAAACCCCAGGTCATGGCAACTCTTCTTTAGTCAATTTAGCTATAAAGGCGCATTTTAATACGTCAGTACTGGCTAGGCTAACAAAAATTGAACTTTCACTCATCCCTAGCTAACTTTATTCGTTAAATCGGTTAAAATATCATTGAGCAAAACGCCAAGCACTGGCAGAATTGCCCCTTTTTCATACTCAACCTAAAAAGTGTAAAAGCAACTATGGCAAATTTAGATCAAAGTAAGTGGTTTACTGAAATTAGCGACCGCGATGGCAGCGCATTTTCATTACGTATTAACAAAAAGCTAGACGAAAAACAGTCTCCTTTTCAAAAAGTAGAAATGTTTGAAACCACAGACTTTGGTAATTTAATGATCATCGACGGCTGTACAATGGTTACAACCCGCGAAAACTTTTTTTACCATGAGATGATCAGCCACCCTGCACTTTTAGCGCACCCGAATCCTAAAAACGTAGTGATTATAGGCGGCGGCGACTGCGGTACATTACGCGAAGTATTAAAACACCCAGGTGTAGAAACCGTAACGCAAATAGATATAGACGAAGTAGTCACGCAAATGTCGTTAAAGTACTTCCCAGAACTTTGCGAATCAAACAACGACCCTCGTGCTAACGTTATGTTTGACGACGGCATTAAATATATGCGTGAAGCCGCTGGTGAGTCTATCGATGTTGTTATTGTTGATGGCACAGACCCAGTAGGCCCAGGTGAAGGTTTATTTAACCATGCGTTTTACACAAGTTGCCTAAATGCACTTCGCCCAGGCGGTATTTTAGTACAGCAAAGTGAATCGCCACTTATGCACATGCCATTGTTAGTTGAAATGCGTGAAGCTATGTTAAGTGTAGGGTTTAATGATTTACAAACACTGCCATTCCCACAACCAATTTACCCAAGCGGTTTATGGTCAGTAACACTTGCTCGTAAATCAGAGACATTTAACGGCTTTAGAGAAGACGGCGCAGCACAAATAGCCGAGCAAAGTGAATACTACAACAGCGGTATTCACCATGGTGCACTAGCTACACCTAACTACATGAAACGCGCGTTTGATAAAAAGTAATGCTAATGCACTTTAGGCTTTGTTGACTTTCCAGGGTTAAAATTGCATTAAAAAAGGGACTTTTAAAGTCCCTTTTTATTTTTATAATGACGATTCAAGCAGAACCCTAGCTAGCAAATAATATAAGTACAATTATATTTCAAAACCTTAAAGAGTTATCTAACCAGATAATCAGCTTATTTAAACTTTAAATCGATGCACTAAGTGATTTAACTCATCAGTCAATTGTTCCATTTTTTTAGATACATCTTCAGTAGTTCGAGCAAGCGATCCCCCTTCTAAAGTTTGATCGTTTAATGATGATAGGTTTTGACTTATTTCATCTGCAACCGTTGTCTGCTCTTCAGTCGCTTGCGCTGTTTGCATCGCCATATCATTTACTTTAGTAGACGAGCTTTGCATTGCATTAAGCACATCATTAGTTTGACTAAACGAGCCAACCGCATCATCTGCAAATTGCTTACCTTCATCTATCGCTTTAATTGATTGTTCTACGCTCGTTGCAAATTGCTCTATCATTTTTTGAATATCGTTTGTGCTAACTTGCGTGCGTGTAGCCAATGTTCTTACTTCATCTGCTACCACAGCAAAACCTCTGCCATATTCACCAGCTCGCGCGGCTTCAATAGCAGCATTAAGCGCCAGTAGGTTTGTTTGCTCTGCAATGGCACGAATAACCTCAAGTACTTTGGCAATGTTATCAGAGCTTTGTTGTAGCTCTGTAGAGCGCGCCATAGCTTGCTCCATATTTTGCGACAAAGAAATAATACGAGAACTAGAGTGCGCAACCGCTGTTAATCCTTGCTGAGCTAAATTTAACGATTTATCAGCTTCTGTTGATGATTGCTGAGCAACACCTGCAACTTCTCTACTTGCTACACTCATCTCATGCACTGCACTTACTATCGACTCAGAAGCTTGGCTGAGCGTTTGATTTACCGCATTGTTTTTATTTGCAACCTGACTTAACTCACCACCTAATTCACTTAGCTCTTTTGATTGCTCTAAAATATCGCGAATTAATTGCTGTAAGTTGTCGAGAAAACGATTGAACTGCGTTGCAAGTTCAGAAAACTCATCTTTAGACGTTATAGCGATCCTACCAGTTAAATCGCCATCACCAGAGGCTATATCGTCAATACGAGAAGTTACATAGTTAATTTGCTGCGTTAATTGCTTAGGAATAAGATAACTAAACCAACACGCCACTAATAAAATTAATATGACAAAAATAAGCATAGTTAACTTAGTTGAAGCAATTGTGTCTGATAGTTTTTGAACTTCTTCAACCGATGTTTGCTCTGCTAATTCACCAGCTTGATCAAGCGTAGCTCTTAATTCGTCAAATGCTTTTTCTGATTGAGACTGTTTTTTTAGATTTGTTTTATCATTCATATAGGCCAGTGAAGCGTTTAACCAAGTATTATAAGCACCATCAAAACCGCGAAGCCCATTTATAGCTTTTGGATAATCCGATAACAAAGTTAAGTACTGCTCTAACCTTTGTGTTACTTGCTCGGCATTTTCTTTATGCTTTTGCAAATAAGCTTCTTTATTGTCGTTATGTGCGACTAAATTTAACTCAGCAACCTTTGCTTGATACAAATCCCTGTCGGCACTCAAAGCAAGAGACACAGCCTTAATAAATTTATCGGATTGCACATCTAATGCATTTTTTTGTAAGTTAATTAAGTATGAATACCCAATAATTAACGACAAGATAGCAATACCTAAAATAACAATAGGAAAAGAGACTTTGACGCGGATACTATTCAAATTCATTAATTACTCCAAAAAAAACCATATTTAATACCTACCTTTTTGATAATAAATCTAGTTTATAAAACCTAAAATCGCCATTGAGCGTTTAGCATTATTTGCTGCTGCGAGATTCGTTCATTAAATCCAATTGGCTCTCTATTTTTTGCAACACTTTTAAGTGCAGAACCTTCAACCCCTATTTGTAGTTTATTAGTGAGCTGGTAGCGCCATGTTGCGGTTAAACCTTCCCCATTGCTTGCATTAGGATCAAACGCAGTAGTGTCGTTATCTGTCACTTTAAAGTAATCGTAGCGTACAGAAACTCGATGCTTGCCTTCTTTATGGCTTAACATTAAATAATGGCTGTAAAAGGCATTATCTATTAAAGCATTAGCGCCCATTTCGGTTTTACCATTAAGTACCTGTGCTATAAAGCGGGTTTTATTATTAAACTTATAAAGCCAAGCGGCGCTTGTAAAGCGAGTATCCCAAGCATACTGCCCTGTACTAATATTAAGTGTGGTTGGGTCACCGTTATTGTTGTAATAATAAATTCGAAATTGTGATTTTTTTAAGTAATCCCAGTGTACGCCAGCGTAATAGCCAAAACGTCCGTCTACTTCTTCAAACGGTAAAACCTGATTAGCTTGCCAGCGTAATTCATACGTATTTAATGCCGCTACAGGCGCAAATTTAACACTTTCGTTAAATGTAGTTTGCCTATCGTGTAATGCAAAACCACGCCAAGCAAGTAAAGTACCGGCAGGGTCATTGCCTTTAAATGTAGCACCTACAAAACTAAAGCTATGAGCGCTGTTAAAACGTTTTGCTGGGCGCTTAATAGTTACCTCTGCGCCAACAGTGCGTACTTCCTCGCCTATCCAGCTATTAATAGCTGAGTTTGTATAGTTATAAGGAGAAGTCCATCCTATATCAGGGTTTTCAAGCGACATAAGTGGATAAAAGCCCCCTACACGCACATGCCATTTATAGTTGCTGTTAGATAGCGGCTGATACTTTATATAAGCTTGCGTAAAACCAAGGCCAACGTCAGGATCTTGATTCGCATTTAACACCCCATGAGCCGACCAACTAGATGCTAAATCAACATTAAAATCTAAAATACCTTGGGATAAAATAAGTTCGTCGCTTTTAGTATCGTGCCGATATAGCCCAAGGCCGCCCTCTTGGAAACTACGTGTATCGTCACCCTGCACGGCTCTAATTTGTATCAAGCCTTTTACTTGTGCATACAATGCATTACTAAAACATAAAGCACCGGCTAAAAATATCAGCCTCGTTAAACGATTAATAGTCATCAAATTCATCCGTAGCAAAGTCAATTTGCTCCGCAATTTCCTGCTTTACTCTATAAGTGATCGGGTTAGTAGCCACAGTAATAGTTTGAGATTCAACCTTACTAATATCACTAAACCCAGAATGCCAAACACTTAACGTGTATTCGCCTACATTGGCATTTAAATCAACATGACCATTTTCATCAGTGATTGCAAAAATAGTACTATCGACCACCACAATATAACCTAACATCCAATCATGAATATTACAGCCAAGCTCAACCACACCCGTTTGGTCAAAAATAATCGGTGCTTTTGGCTGTTCTTTATATAGCTTTAATTCGAATGTTTTTGCTTTAGAAAATGAATAAACGTGGTGCATGATAGAATCCGCATTTGGAAATTCTACTTTTGCATTTTGCGGAACAACTAATATTCGTGGAATAAACTCTCTATTCTGTTGGCTCATTGCATAAGGAGCTTCGGGCGCGGTAATCTCAGTAGAACCGCTAGCAGTTAACCACACAACGGCATTAGCTAAGGGCTCATTACTTGAATTTTTTATCGTTATATTGGCGGTAAAGCCCTGAGCACTGGCACATAATAAAAATACATAAACTAAAACTTTGATCATATTAGTCGTCGCTATTATCAATTTATTTACATTATAGACCGAACAAGTCGTTAAATTCTTTCTATTTTTTAAAACATTGAATACGTATGTAATCAGTCGTATTAATAGCCAACAGTCATTATCCTTAAATTTCACCACCGACTCATCTAAGGACACGCAATGAGAATACCAGCACTTGTGCTTTTAGCCTTTGCTAGCAACAGCTACGCACAAACGGTAGAGCTAAAATCGCCAGACACACAAATAACGGTCATCATTTCTGATGAAAACACCACACCAAGCTACTCAATAGAATTTAAAAATAATCCTGTTATAAATAAATCACTGCTTGGATTTGAATTTAAGACTCAAGCTGCGTTTAGTGATGGCTTTAAAATTAAAGATATCAAGCAGCAAAGCGTAGACTCACAGTGGCAACAGCCATGGGGAGAGCGCCAAACAGTCACAGATAAACATAACGAAGTAGCTGTTACCTTTACAAAAAAAGAATCTAACTCAGGCACTTATACTATTCGTTTTCGCGCATTTAATAGTGGTGTAGGCTTTAGATACGAAGTACCTAAACAAGCAGGCTTTGAGCAAACATATATAACTAAAGAACTAACTGAGTTTGCAATAAATGATAGTCAAAATGCTAAAGCTTGGTGGATCCCCGCTCGTGGTTGGAACCGTTATGAGTACGTTTACAACACCACCGCGCTTAACGAAGCGGCGTTAGCCCACACACCATTTACGTTTAAAACAAATGATGGCACTCACGTAAGCATTCATGAAGCTGCCCTTGTTGATTACGCAGGTATGGTACTTAATCAGCGCCGCCCAGGTACGTTTACGGCTGATTTAACACCCTGGTCAGACGGTATTGCGGTTAAAAAACAAGGTGCGTTTAATACTCCTTGGCGTACCATTCAAATTGCCGATAGCGCCGTGGGTTTAGTTAATTCAGACATTATATTAAATTTAAATGAGCCTAATAAACTCGGTGATGTCTCGTGGGTAAAACCAGGAAAATACGTAGGTATTTGGTGGGGCATGCACATAAACACACAAACCTGGGGCAGTGGTAAAAAACACGGAGCTACAACACAAACCACTAAGTACTACATGGACTTTGCGGCTGAGTACGGATTTGACGGTGTGCTAGTAGAAGGTTGGAATGAAGGCTGGGACGGGGATTGGTATTTTAACGGTGATGTATTTAATTTTACAAAGCCTTACGATGACTTTGACATAAAAGCCCTCACTCAATACGGCAAACAAAAAAGCGTACAACTCATTGGTCATCACGAAACATCAGGTAATGTAAGTAATTACCATGACCAAATGGAAGATGCTTTTGCCCTTTACGAAAAATCAAACGTAAGCCAAGTTAAAACAGGTTACGTAGCCGATGGCGGTAATATAAAACGTATAGACAAAAACGGTATTGCACGCCATGAATGGCATGATGGCCAATTTATGGTTAACGAATATTTATACAACGTAAAGCTGGCTGCTAAACATAAAATTAGCATAAACACCCACGAGCCTATTAAAGATACTGGCCTGCGCCGTACCTACCCTAATTGGATTGCGCGCGAAGGTGCACGTGGGCAAGAGTATAATGCATGGGGGTCGCCTCCTAACCCACCTGAACACGTACCAATGCTTGCTTTTACACGTATGCTTTCTGGCCCTATGGACTTTACACCGGGTATTTTTGATATGAGCTTTAGTGGTTTAGGGGATGATACAAATCGCCCACAAACCACGCTTGCAAAACAGCTTGCGCTTTATGTTGTGCTATATAGTCCGATTCAAATGGCTGCTGATTTACCTAAAAATTATTTAGCTAAGCCTGACGCATTTCAATTTATACAAGACGTACCTACAGATTGGCAGCAAAGTATTGCCCTTGATGGCGAAGTGGGCGACTTTATTGTATTTGCTCGTAAAGAGCGAAAACGCGACAAATACACAGGTAATGATTGGTACTTAGGCGCCGTAACTGACGAAAAAGCCCGTACTATTGAAGTAAAACTCGACTTTTTAGAGCAAGGTAAAAAGTTTGAAGCGCAAATTTATCAAGACGGTAAAAACGCAGAGTGGAAAAATAATCCATATGATTTAAATATCGAAAAGCGCGTAGTCACCACAAACGATAAACTAACGCTTAAACTAGCTACCAGCGGTGGCACAGCCATTCGCTTTAAAGCACTTTAAGTAATTGAGTAAGTAACTCTGCACAGTTTACTGTGCAGAGTTAAGCGCCTTAATCGGTAAATAAATTTGTGCACTTAAGCCACCCTCAGAGCGGTTTTCTAATTTCACTTTACCGTCGTGCATATCAATAATGCGTTTAATAATGGCAAGGCCTAACCCACTGCCTTCGCTGCCACGCGCTGCATCCCCTTGCTTAAAAGGTTCAAATACAGATTCAAGCTCGCTTTCAGGTATACCAGGACCCTTATCGTTAACTGCAATAACTACGTATTTTTTATTTGAATTAAAGTAACTCAGGACTTCAATATCATCCTCAGAGTAACGCAATGCATTACCTATCATATTTGTAATTACGCGCTTAATAGCCACAGAGCTCAATGGAATTTTGCCTATGCTTGGGTTGCTCTTAAATATGATTGTGCGCTGGTGTTGTAGCTCTGAATGGACAACCTCAGCAACTAAGGCGTTTATATCTTCGCAGGCGAGTTCTTCACGCTTATGGTGGCGTAAGTACTCAATAAACTGATCGATAATACCGTTCATGTCTTCTATGTCGTAAATAATGCCTTCACGAAGGTAATCATCTTCATCAACCATCATCTCAGTTGCAAGGCGAATACGGGTAAGTGGCGTGCGTAAATCGTGAGATACACCAGCCATTAGTAAACGGCGGTCGTTTTCAAGTGCGGCAATTCCGCGCGACATTTGATTAAACGCGCGCGTTACTTCTATTACTTCTGTTGAGCCTTCTTCTTCTAATTTGGTAGAAAAATCGCCTTTGCCTACTTTTACTGCAGCTTGTTGCAGTGCTTTTAATGGCCTATTAAGGTGCCTTGCAAACAACCACCCACCCAGCACACTTAAAAAGCCAATACTTGATAAGTAAAAAGTTAAAAACTCTAAGTTATTCTCTTTAAAGCCTTTAAGCGGCACTTTTACCCAATAGCCTGGTGCTTGCGGAGCTTCTACCCAATATATTAATGGATCGGTTTGGCTAATACGCACTCGTGCAGAGCCATTTAATTGCTCAGACATACTACGTGAAAGCATTGAATACTCGCGAGTTTGACCAAGCCCTTGGCGCATTGCTTCGCGTTGAGTCATTACCTCAATTCCGGTAATTTCAAAAAACTTAGCCGACACTTCGTCGTTAATTTCGACCCCATCTTCCCAATCAATAAATACTGTTTTAATTTGCTTTGCGAGCATTAAATTAACTTGCTCTATAGTGGGTTTTACAACATAAAAGCTCACCGTAACATACGACACAATTTGGTTTATTAGCAGTAAAGCGGCCACTAAAAAAACAGTTTGCCCAAAAGCACTTCGCGGAAAAAATCCCATATAAATTACTTTTCACCGTCAGGGACAAACACATAGCCTAAACCCCAAACAGTTTGAATATAGCGTGGATTAGCCGCATCTACTTCTATCATGCGGCGAAGTCGCGATACTTGTACATCAATGCTGCGCTCAAGCGCACTGTAATCTCGCCCGCGAGCAAGGTTCATTAGTTTGTCGCGGCTAAGTGGCTCTCTTGGGTGCGAGACCAAAGCTTTTAACACTGCAAACTCGCCGCTGGTTAATGATATAGTTTTATCGCCTTCGCTCATTTCGCGAGTTGCTAAATTAAGTGTAAATTTACCAAAAGCTATTAAGTTTTCTTCTGCGGCTGGCGCACCGGGAACCTCTTTTGCTCGACGGCGTAAAATAGCTTTAATACGAGCCAATAATTCTCGTGGGTTAAATGGTTTTGGAATATAGTCATCGGCCCCAAGCTCAAGGCCAATAATGCGGTCTACCTCATCACCTTTAGCTGTGAGCATAACAATAGGAATTTCGTTTTCTTTTTGACGTAAGCGGCGGCAAATAGATAAGCCGTCTTCGCCTGGGAGCATTAAATCGAGAACCATTAAGTGAAAGTTTTCACGTTCAATGAGTCTATCCATTTGCTCTGAATTTGCAGCCGTCCTAACAATAAAGCCTTGTTCTACTAAATAACGCTCTAACAAGCTACGCAAACGCATATCATCATCAACAACCAATACTTTTGTGGTTTCGTGTCCCATAATCTCTTTCTTATTTTTATCTCCAATTAATAGTTAATATAAATGAAAAACTTAATAATCAAAAACTAATTACAAGTCTAGATTGTTACTGAACATTTCAAAGCTATATTATTAAAGTTTACGCTCGACAAATTTTGGCAAGTTTAATAACGTGCACACCATTAGAGTTAATAAAGAATTCATCATGAAAACAAACTTAGTGACCCGTGAAGGGTATTTGCAACTGCAGCAAGAGCACGACCATTTATGGAACGTAAAGCGCCCTGAAGTAACCAAAATTGTAAGTTGGGCAGCAAGCTTAGGTGATCGCTCTGAAAATGCAGACTATCAATACAATAAGCGTTTATTACGCCAAATAGACCGCCGGGTACGGTACTTGCGAAAGCGTATTCCTGATTTAAAAATCATCGACTACTCTCCCGTTCAAGATGGAAAAGTATTTTTTGGTGCTTGGGTAGAAATAGAAAACGAACAAGGTGAAATTAAAAAGTTCAGAATTGTAGGCCCTGATGAAATTTACGATCGTAAAGATTACATATCAATCGATTCACCGATGGCTCGCGCACTTATTAAAAAGCAAGTAGATGACGACTTTGAAGTAGTTACACCTCAAGGTAAAAAGCAGTGGTACGTAAATAGTATTGAATATCAAAAATAAAGCCCAATAACAGTAGTTATCAATAAAAACTTTGATTCAGATCATATTAACTTTTTATTGTGTATTCTATTTGAGTAGGATATAAGAGAGTTAATCAGGTTACTTGGTTAACCTGAATTTTTTAAGGTAGTGGCCATGTCAAACGTAGTACAGCGCATATTAAATAATGCCGTATTGTTTGCACTTTTAATGAGTGTAAGTTTGTCGTTGCATGCCAATACCACTGAAGTAAACATAGATAGCGCTAAGCTAGCTAACCACTTTATTGCTTGTGACATTCCTGACCAAGCTAACCTCGATCTTGACGTAGATTCTCACGTTAATGCATTTACCTTTAGGGCGCTTCAACCACTTCCTAATGTCGTAAACTCTTTTTATAAGAGCACTAATTTAAACAGACCTTTTAGTACTGCGTACCAACGCGGACCACCTAGCTATTTAATTTAATTCATTATTTTACAACTTAATTAAATTTTATAACGACTAAGGTGACTATTATGTCTAACTTTAAAGAATTACGTACCCTAAATGTATCTCACGGTGTTATTGCAAGCACATTTGCAGACGATCAACCATTAATTGACTTATCATCACCTGCGTTAAAAATGGTAAATAACTTTACCCATAAAACGCCAATTCGTGCTCAGTACGGAACAACGATAACTGAAGCACTAAAACAAGTAAGTGCACAACAATCAGACTTTGTTTTAGTCACTGATGAAAATCAAAAATTAATTGGGCTGGTTTCTAGTGCTGATTTACAAAGCTCTAAAATCACTATTATTGCCCAGCGTTTAAATACACCAAAAAGCGAAGTGAGCTTACGCGACATCATGACCCCTATTAGTAAACTTACAGGTGTAAGCATGCAAAGCTTAAGCTACGCATGTATTGGTGATGCGCTTCAAACAATGGAGCACCAAGGCACAATGTTTTTATTGGTAACAACAGCCAGCAGCGAAATTTGCGGCTTAATTTCAGCTCGCCAAATAGCTAAAACATTACACATACCAGTACATATTACGCCAATAGCCCACTCTTTCAGTGAAGTATTAGAAAACATTGAGCACCCTCACTAGGGCGCTCTTTTAACCGCAGTAATTTACTCCCAACCCAACCATCTTAAAGCAAGTAAAATAGCTTGCTTTAAGAGCTTTTTATTACTACCTCCTGTGATATTATTCAAGCAATTAACGACGCCAGTAACACGCTTCTGGTCTTATTTTATTGTATAAAAAGGTTTTTGCATGAGCGATATCTCTGCACGTTTAGCCTCAGAGCTAAATGCACAGCAGCAACAGGTTGTTGCAGCAACAAAGTTACTTGATGAAGGCGCAACTGTTCCTTTTATTGCACGTTACCGTAAAGAAATCACAGGTGGATTAGATGACACCCAACTGCGTCTTTTAGAGCAACGCTTGTCGTACTTACGAGAACTTGAAGAGCGCCGTGGTTTTATTTTATCGACGATAGAATCGCAAAATAAACTCACCGCCGAGCTAAGCGCCGATATTGCCAGCGCACAAAGTAAAACAGAGCTTGAAGATTTATACTTACCTTATAAAGCTAAGCGCCGTACTAAAGGCCAAATAGCAATTGAAGCAGGCTTAGAGCCTCTTGCCGATACACTATTTAACGATGCAAATTTAAGCCCAGAGCAAGAGGCCGAACAATTTGTAAATGCCGAAAAAGGTATTGCAGATACTAAAGCGGCACTTGATGGCGCTAAATTTATTTTAATGGAGCGCTTTGCTGAAGACGCTAAATTACTTGCTAAGTTTAGAAGCTATATAAGCCAAAATGGCGCTATAGAAAGCTCACTCATTAAAGGGCAAGAACAAGCAGGCGCTAAGTACAGAGATTACTTTGAGCATCAAGAAGCCCTTAAAAAAGTTCCATCGCACCGTGCACTTGCGATGCTACGCGCTCGTAACGAAGGCATTTTACAGTTAAATGTAAATCCAGAGCCAAACTCAGAAAATTCAGCTCAACTATGCGCACAAATGATTGCTGAACATTACCGCTTAGACATTAAATATAAAGCTGCAAGCGAGTGGCTTTTAAATGTTGTGCAATGGGCATGGAAAATTAAACTCGGCTTACACCTTGAGAATGAGTTTTTAGCAGCAATGCGCGAAAAAGCAGAAACTGGCGCTATTGACGTATTTGCTAAAAACTTAAAAGACTTATTAATGGCGGCTCCAGCAGGCCCGCGAACTACTTTAGGGCTCGATCCTGGCTTACGAACTGGCTGTAAAATTGCCGTTGTAGATAGCACAGGTAAATTGCTTGCCACACAAACTATTTTCCCTCATGCACCGCAAAATCATTGGGATAAATCCATTCGCACATTAGAGCAGCTTTGTCGTCAACATAAAGTAGAACTTATTGCGATTGGTAATGGCACCGCATCTCGCGAGTCAGACAAATTAGTTGCCGAACTAATTAAAGCCAATACCGAGCTTAAACTAAATAAAATTATGGTGAGCGAAGCGGGTGCATCGGTTTACTCTGCCTCTGAATTTGCTGCCAACGAATTTCCAGATTTAGATGTTTCTATACGTGGTGCTGTATCTATTGCTCGTCGCTTACAGGACCCTCTTGCTGAACTTGTTAAGATTGAGCCAAAATCAATTGGTGTAGGCCAATACCAACACGATGTATCACAAAGCCAGTTAGGCCAAAGCCTAATTTCGGTCGTTGAAGATTGTGTAAACTCAGTAGGTGTAGATTTAAATATGGCATCAGTGCCGCTACTTACTCGCGTATCTGGTTTGAACAAAACATTAGCGCAAAATATTGTTAATTACCGCAATACTAACGGCGTATTTACTAAGCGCAGTGAACTTAAAAAGGTTGAACGTTTAGGGCCAAAAGCCTTTGAACAAGCGGCCGGCTTTTTACGTATTAATAATGGCAGTGACCCTTTAGATAATTCATCTGTTCACCCTGAAGCTTACCCGATTGTTAAGCGTATTTGTGAGCGTAATAGCCTTGATGTAAGTAGCTTAATTGGTAACAGTGACTTTTTAACTAAACTTGCTGCTAACGATTATATTGACGAGAAATTTGGCTTACCAACCGTTACCGATATTATTAGTGAGCTTGATAAACCTGGTCGCGATCCGCGCCCTGAGTTTAAAACTGCTGAATTTAAAGCGGGCGTTGAAAAAATTAGCGACCTTAAACCAGGTATGATTTTAGAAGGCGTTGTATCTAACGTTGCTAACTTTGGTGCGTTTGTCGATGTAGGCGTTCATCAAGATGGCTTAGTGCATATTTCAGCAATCACTAATAAGTTTATATCAGACCCACGCGAAGTAGTAAAAGCTGGCGACATTGTAAAAGTAAAAGTGGTTGAAGTAGACGCAGCTCGTAAACGTATTAGCTTTACTATGCGCTTAGATGACGACATAGACACAAGTAATAAACCAGCCGCTGCTCCTCAAAAACAACGTAATAGCAACTCACAGCAACCTCGCGCAGCTAAGCCAAAGCGCGATAATGGCAATGCTATGATGGGTAATGCGTTTGCAGATGCATTTGCTAACGCAAAAACTAAAAAGTAAACGCTGTTAATACCAATTGCATTAAATTAGTGATCTATTATAGCAAAAAGAAAATAGCTCAATAACAAGGCTAAAATTATGATACATAGTTGTTCTATATAAATAATTTTTAACGTAGTTAGTGAGTTATTTAATACGCTAGAATGATCATGTTTTTAATAAAATTGGTATAACTTACTAAACTAAAAAAGCCGCTAATGCGGCTTTTTTATTATTTATATTGTTTTAATGCTAACTAACCTAAACCTAATCAACCATACGCCGAAAAGCCACTTTCATTTTGTGGAGAGCTCGTCATTTGATAAAAATTAGCAATACGACCGGCTCGTGCGTCTACTTCAGGATCGCGTGATTGCTCTGTATTAGTATCGCTTTGTGATTCTGCTGTGCTGGTTTCGTTTGATGAGAGTTTAGTGCTTTGCTCACTTTCTTCAGTTTGCTCTTCTTTAGGAGCTGAAAGTTCAGCTTGGGCAGCCGCCATTTTTTGTGTTGCATCAGCAGCTATGGCTCTGTCTGCACTTGATGGCTCTGCTGGGGCAAGTGCCGCTGCACGTACCGTTTGCATTTTATCTATTGTCGCTTGCGGATCGTCTGGGATTTCAGATACATCAATTTGTACCTCACCGCCAATAGCGTAATTTGTGCCATCCGGACCGCGCTGGTATTCATAACTAGGAGAGCCAGCATATTGCCCCCCTACAGAGGCGTGCGCTTGCTCATGAACTCGTACTTCGGTATCGCGCGCTTTCAGTTCTTTTATTTGTTGTTGCTCTTGTTCGAGCTGTTGCTCTTCTTGCTCAGTTTCTTGTTGAGACGCTTCTTGCTCGGCCTCTTGATCAGCACTCTCTGAATTTTCTGAATTGCCTTCACGCTGATCAATTGCTTTATCGTCAGCTAGTTTACCGGTGGCATCATAAGTCGATACATCACTATTACTGCCTGGCAGCTTAGCTTTTTCAGCGTCGCTTTGAGCTTTAGTTTCAGTATTGCTTGCGCTACTTGAAGCTGGAGCAGGAATAACTTCCCGAAGTTGATTGTCACGCCGTGCAGATTCCGTATAAACATTTGCGGTGTTTATATTGATAGACGGAAATGGCGTGACAATATTCATTATTGCTACACTTTAATATCGATTAACGTGCCAAGTACGTCATCGGCCGTTTGAATAGATTGCGTATTAGCTTTGGCGTTAAACTCTTCCACTTTTAAATTTACAAGAGCTTCGTCAACACGAGCGGGCTGTGCAACGGGTGCAGTAACCGCTTCCTCTGGGCGTGCAGCAGTAAGCTGACGCTGCTGCGCTAATTGCGCATCGTCTTGCTGCTCTATGCTGGCGCGGTTAATCTCAGCGCTTGCCTTTTCTATACCTTGGCTTACACGATTAAACCCTTCAACACCACTATTAAATACAGATCCTATTGGCATAATAAAACCTCCATCAACTAAACATTGTTTAATTATCGCTCAGGTCATATACAAAATAAAGCTTTAAACAATGTTAATATTTTCTCTACTTTAAAGCATTGATTTAACGGTAGATAAAAACTCATCTTTATGAGAAATAAATGGCGCATGCGAGGCTTTATCAATCACTTCGTATTCAAAGTCAGTATTTAGTGCTGCCATTTTACTAACCGCTTTATACGGCACCAATGCATCTAACCGGCCAAATATAGCTTTAATAGGCACAGTGCAATGTGCAAATAAACCACGTAAATCGTCATTTTGTAAAATTTCTAAACCAGCACTCAATGCTTCACTTTTTGGTGCGTTGTACTGATTTAGTAATTGTTTAAGCTGTTTTATATCATCACGCGCCGACTCGCTACCCATTGCTTGAATGGCTAAAAAGCGCTCTATTGTTTTTTCTCGATGGTTAACCAACTGCTCTTTAAACTGCGTCAATACATTTGCTTTTATTCCCGGCCAATTATCTGACTCAGCAAAAAAAGGGGTTGAGGCAATTAAAATTACTTTTGATACTTTTTCTGGCCAATGCTTAGCAATATAAAGAGCAAATAAGCCACCTAACGACCAGCCCATTAAAATAGAATGTGGCTTTAGCTGCTCACTTAAAAGCGCTGCCGCATCATGTAAAGTATAGGGCGTTGGGCAAACAGAACTATTACCAAATCCAGGTAAATCAAGACTACGTACATTTGCTGAATATAAAAACTCTAGCTCAGGCTTTATTAATTGCCAAACGCCTTGGTTCATTCCCCATCCGTGCAATAGCACTAACTCATTTTGCATATTTACCAAACCTTTACCAAACTTAGGCTCATCATAGCGTTTAAAAAGGCGATTGCAATGCGAAGGTTGTATCAATGAAACAGACGGTTTTAAATTGGTTATTTCCTTCATACTGCGTGCAATGTCAAAGCCCTATTACTGCTAATTTAGGGTTATGTAGTTTTTGCCTTGAAGACTTGCCATTATTTGATTTTACAGCTCATAAAAACTTACTGCATCGACCTGATATTGTTGAAATGTTTCCTAATTGTGAGTTTGATATTTTATTTGCTTGTGCGTTTTATCAAACACCTTTTGAACACTGGCTTAAACGGCTAAAATTTAATAACCAAATTCATTATAAAAAGGCATTACAACAAATCATCGAAAAGCAGCTCAAGCAGTTTTTTGAGCAAAGCCCTACTCTGCCAGATTTCTTTATTATTTTACCGTTACATAAAAGTCGATTTGTTACTCGTGGTTTTAATCAAGTAAGCCAAGTGTGGCAACCTTTATTGATTAAAGTTGCACCTCTAAATAACAGCCTTATTCGCAATAAAAAAACGCAAGCGCAATCTGAACTTTCAAAAGCTAAGCGAGTTAAAAATTTAAAAAATGCCTTTGTTTGTACACAAGATATGGGCGGTAAAACAATTGCTATTATTGATGATGTTATGACAACAGGCGCTACACTTAATGCTGCTACACAGGCTTTAAAACAAGCGGGCGCTAAACATGTGTGGGCATTTACCACATGTTTAACGCCGCTTTAATTATTTCAATTAAAAACGAGCTCTTACGCCTAAACTAACTGAGCGTCCTGGTAAAGGGGCTTCGTCTTTTAAGTACGATGAATGCACACGCCCTTCTTGATCAGTTAAGTTATCGCCTTTTATATAAATGGTCATATCTACATCGCCTAAATCTAGATAATAATTAGCTGAGGCCGATAGCATGGTATAACCTTTTGTTGAAGTTTCGTTATCCGCTATTTTGTCTTGTTTAGCGTTACGAATGACTTCGACTTCGGTGTGCCAATTTCCATATTCATAATGTACTGACGAGCCCACTCTCATTGGTGGTATTCTTGGTACATTACCGCCTGAGTCTAATTTAGCGCGCGTATAATCGGTAAACACTTCTAAGCGCCAATCATCGTTTAAATGCCAATCTACCTGCGCTTCATATCCATATAAACGAGCGTCTTGCTGTGCAAACAACACGACAGGCAAGCCATCAGCTTCGTCGTCAGGTTCACCTGAAACAGCCACTTGGTTTTCGTAATCGGCTGAGGAAATAAAAGCACCATCACTGATAACTAAATCTGTGAAACTTTCAAAAACATAGTCACTAATATCATTATTAAAGATGCTAACGTTAGCGTTCCATGTATCACCGGTATATCTATATGTAAGGTCTAAATTATTTGAAACCTCTTTATCCATACTTTCATTAGATTGAACAACACTATATTGACCGGCGTTGTTACTAAGCTCAAATCCACCGCCAACTTCGTAAGTACCAGAGCCAATATGAGGCCCATATGCATATATTTCTGAAGCTGAAGGTGCACGCTGTGAATATGCGTAATTAAAAGCTAATGAGTGTCTATCATTGATACTCCATACAACACCAGCAGAACCTGAAACCGCGTCATAATCTTTATCGTCAAACGAAACTGAGTTAGACGAACTAAGGGCTGTAAAAAAGTCATTGTCTACATCATGTGTTGACTGCTCAACACGAGTACCTACTTGCCACAATAGCGAGCCTACTTTTTTCTCTTCCATTAAAAATGCAGCAATGCTGTCTGTTTTGGTTGGAGGCGTAAATGCTTCTTCACCAATCGCTTCAAAATCGCTATGGTTATAATGTAAGCCCACAATCCCTTTCCAGCCATAAACAGGTGCATGCTCAGCCCACAACCTTGACTCTATACTTTCGTTTTTAAAAGTTGTGCCAATTTCAGCCCCTTCAATTTCAGAGTGCTCATAATCGGTATAAGCGTTTTGCCAATGCACTGCTTGTATAAAGCCATCTAAATTATTCCAATCCACTACGCCTTGATAGCGATCTTGGTTAAGCTTTATAAATACGCCCTCTTCACCCGGTAAGCCATAGTCAGAGTCCATATGCCCATACGAAAAAGCAACGCGCATATCGTCAGTTATCCAGCCTGCGCCTAGGTTATAGCCACTTGCATCAATATCTGAGTTTGTAAGTGTAGTACTGCCACCGTCTTCATCAATATCTGCTGGCACAGGGATTTTGTAATCATCGGTTTTACGGGTATATCCATCAATATGAAAAGCAAAATCACCGGAACCTGCGTTTAAATCTGTTGAAAGAGTTTTAGCATCTGCAACATTATCGTACTGCGCAAATACTTCACCACTTACGCCTTCTTGCCTTTGCGTGGGTAAGCGGTTATCAACCACATTTACTACTCCGCCAATAGCACCACTGCCGTATAAAAGCGTAGCTGGGCCTCTTAAAACCTCAATTTGGGTGGCTGTAGATGTTTCGGTTGAAACCTGATGATCTGGCCCTACACGCGATGCATCTGATGCACCTAAACCATTTTGAACCACTTTAATTCTTGGTCCATCTAAGCCTCTAATAATAGGGCTACTTGCCACAGGTCCGTAATAAGAGCTGTGTACCCCGGGTACACTTTTTAACGTATCGCCTAAGGTTGCAGCTTGATTTTGATCTAACTCTTCGCCGCTTAAAATTGTTACAGGAGTGCTTGACTCAAGCACTGTACGCTTTATTGGCGACGCTGTAATTAAGACTCTTTCAATGTCTGTTTCGTCTTTTTGAGGGTTTTTTTCATCGGCATACGCCGTGCTACTCATTGCTGCTAATAAAGCGATTACTAAAGGTGAATAGTTACTTTTCATTTTGTTATCTCTAAAGTACACAATAAAACACACTCGTTATTATTAAGAGTGCTAAGGATGTTTTAACTGATGAACTTAACCAGATCTCTGAATCATAAATTTATTTTGCGCACTGAAAAGCCCTCGCTAGCAAAATAATTTAAATATCAACACTACTTTAATTGGTTAGAAGTCGCTTAAATAGAGATCTGGTTAATTTAAGATAACAGTTGGAGGGTCTCTGTTTCCTGCAATAGCCACAAATTCACTGTAAAAGTGCTGACTACTAAATTGTATTGCAGAAAAATTATCTGTGCTTAGCGCAAACAGGCTTACTTTGGCAGGTATAGAATGTTCTAAATCAAGGGAGCTTAAGCACAGCTCACATTCTTGCTCAGTTTTTAAGGCATGTGCAGTATCGTGCCATACAGAAAAAACACTGAACAACAAAAAAAACACCGCACTGTAGTTTAATAGTGCTTTGTGGTTTCTAAGTGAATGTAAAACAGATGCTTGCATAATGGATATACTATAACGTTACTATAAGGTGTGTCGATAGAATAATTTATTATTTATACGCACAATAAACCTGTTAAGCATTATAAATATAGGCACTTAACAGGTTGTATAGCTATGCTTTAAAGCTAGCCCAAGGCCCAGTAATGGCGAGCGTTTTAGTTGGTGAGTATACATTTACAAATAAAGTAGTTCCGTCGGGTGAAAAACAAGCGCCGGCAAGTTCTGTTTGCTCAGCTAAACGCGCAAACGTATACACCTCTCCGGTGGGTGTAACACCGCGTAAATGGTTATCTACTATATCTGTATATTGGTCTTCACAAACAATAAGGTGTCCATTAGGTGCAACAGTTAGGTTATCACCAAAGTTAAATAATGACTCGTCTTCGCTTTCTACAAATAATTCTATTTTACCTGGTGAAGAACTTTCATTATTAGCGCCTTCAAATTCCGATGGCTGATATTTCATTACTTGGCCAAGCTGCTTTTTACCGCCGTTAGTGCAACAAAAATAAAGCTCGTTATTGCCCCAGTGTATACCTTCTCCACGGGCAAACAGTGCCGCCCCTTGTTTATGACCTCTTATTCTTAAATCATCTTTTGGGCTCTGTGGATCATCTAAATCAATCCACTCAACTTCCATTTGTGTGTGTTTAAGCATTGCAGTTTCACTCCAATTTCGGGTATCAAATTGAGCGTGTTTTTTAATAACCATAGCCTGCAACTGGCCACCTTTATTAAGTTTGCCATATTCATTAGGAATAAAACGATAAAATAAACTATCCCCCCTATCCTCAGTAAGATAAACAATGCCTGTACGTGGTTCGATTGCAGCGGCTTCATGATTAAATCGGCCCATTGCAACAAGTGGTTCTGGTTTTACCAAACCTTTTGCCGTAGCAGGTACTTCAAATATATAACCGTGAGATTTGCCTAATCCATCGGCCTGACTAGCGACTGTTTCTTCACAAGTAAGCCAACTCCCCCATGGAGTAATACCACCAGAGCAATTGCGTATTGTTCCACATAAGGATAAGTATTCTTGCTCTTTTTTGTGCTCTTTAATATTGTAAATTATATGGCTTGTGCCGCCAGGTAACGCCACGCCATCTTCAAATTCATCATACGCTAACGGTGTTTTATGCGATTGAATACTAGTGGCTGCGTGCTTAATATTTTTAGGGGAAAGTTCGTGGTTACGAACTAACGCTACAGTGTCATCGTCAAGTGCTATACAGCCCATGCCATCGGCCTTATCTGGTACATTTAAGCCATCATCCATAGTATCGCCCAATTGAGAAATAACCTTGTAGCTAAAACCAGCAGGTAAATCGAGTAGTTTTTTTGTATCAGGAATTAAACCACCGTATGCATATACGCTATCTACTAAGTTAGCTAAAGTAACTTTACCAAATGCGCTTTTAGAAAGGCCGATAAATGCAAGCGTACCTGCACTTAAAAGAAACTGTCTTCTGGAAACCATAATTAAACCTATAGCGATAATGCTTTTTAAAAGAGGGTAAATAGTAAATTAAAATGACGGACTAAAATGCATCTGTATTGTAAATTCATAGAAATGTCATATTTAAAACTAACCACAAATGTATAAAACTCTGTGGCTTAAAACAGGCCTTAACAGCCTGTTTTAAATATAAATAGTATTAGCCGCCATTAACTCTAAAGGTATGACCAAAAAACAAAGCGTTACTAAGTAAGCGGCTTGTACCATACCAGTACCCTCTAAACACAGGGTCATCGGTCATGCCAATAACAGTACCGCGCCCGTATGAATGTGCTATTAGCCCTGCACCACCTGCAACTTGCTCTACATTTACAGCATCGGTAAAACCAGCTAGTAAAGGCTTTTTGGTATAGGTGAGTATATTTACAAATGGCGCCTGTGAAGCTTCGAGCAACCAAGTGCTATTTTTAAATACAGGCAGTGTTTCGCGCTTGAGCGAAAAAGTAAGTGGGTGTGTTAAATCAGCATTTGTATTAAAAATAGCTCCCGCAATACGTTGACGCCCAGCGAGGTGATCTTTATCTGCGTAGTTTAACCCTTGCGTATTAAACGCACTTGCTACATCTTGACGCGATAAGTAGCTGGCTTTTAATAATTGCTGATCAGCTAAAAATTTTGCGCCACCTTTGTGGCCCCAAATAACACCGCCTTTTCTTACCCATGTTTTTATAGCTACTTTTTCGGCATCTGAGAGACTGCTGTAGTTACCATGAGCCAATACTATATGGCTGTAATTACTGAGCTCAACAGTACTTAAACGCTGCATTTCTACTATAGTTGGCGCCACACCTACAAAACGGTCTAGGTAATACCATACTTCTCCCGCTTCGTATTGGCTTATGCCTTTTCCGCCTATTAACAACACTTTTGGCTCGTTCACTACTGCCATTGTACGAGAGCCTAAATCTGCGCCTTCGCTTGTAAGGCCTGAAGTAATAGGTTTAATAGCGATGCCAAACTCATTTTGTGCATTGTTTAACAGGCTAACCCAGTCTTTATTTGTTTGCAGCCCTGCTGGTACAATAATACTGCCCGAATCAAATTTCACTTCGCCTGAAGGTGTTTTAGCTTTTAATGGGCTTAATGCAACACGCGCTTTTATGCCTTGCTTTAAAAGACTATTTAGCATTTTTGGCGCTAGGTAGTCATCCCACGAAAAACCAAACGCATAGCCTTGTTTTAGTGCAGCAAAAGAAGGTTTAACTGCTTTTTTCCATGCTGTATTGGCAATTTTTAAGCCCCAGCTACTTTTTACTTCAGCAAACGGTAAATTAAATGCATGAGCAAGCGTCCACCCAGACACATCGTAAAATGTATTGTCGGCAAAGTTTTTTTGCTCGCTAAAAATAGCTTTTATTAAACGATATTGTGGTTGAGCTAAAGGTATAAAATAGCTATTAGTGGTAAAATTTTTACCTTTGGCTTTAAGTGGTTTTGTTAGTGCAAACGCATCTATTTGGTGCTGCTTTAACAGCCCTAAAAAGTGCTTAATGCGGGTGTTGTCTTTTTCACCTTCAACTACGTAGCCTTCAAAGCTCTCTTCTTTTGCTAAATCAATTGCTTGATTATAAAACTGAGCTTGGTACTCAAGTAATGCCACGCGGTTATCTACAGCTGCTTTAAAGGTCGATAGACTCGTTAAAAGCTGATTTTTAATAGTAAAAGGAAAAGTAAGCGTACCGTTTATGGTTTCTTGTACATGCCCGCGCGAGCTGGCTTGTTCAAATAAAATACCTACACCGCCGTTTACATCGGGGTAGGTTGAACCTTTTCCGTAATAAAAATCGTCAAAGCTTTCTTCTGTAAAATAAAGTGCGTTATTTTCATCAAGTGTTTTTGCATGATAGTTTGCGATGGCTTTAGTTAAACTAACATTTTCATCCGGTGTTATTGGGTGCTTACGACTAGGAATACCCGGCTGAAAAAAGTAGCTACTGTTAGGCCCCATTTCATGAAAATCGGTTAAAATATTAGGCTTCCAAGTATGAAACTTTGCAATACGCGCACGTGATTCTGGGTGCTGTAGTAATAGCCAATCGCGGTTTAAATCAAACCAGTAATGATTAGTGCGGCTACTAGGCCAACCTTCAACATGTTCACGGGTTTTAGGATCGCTCGATAAGTTCATACCTCGGTTGCTGTTTGCCCAATTAGCAAAACGAGCTAAGCCGTCGGGGTTAAGCGAAGGGTCGAGTAAAATAACGGTACTGTTTAGTAACTCTTCTATTTCAGCACCTTGTGCGGCTGCTAAATAATAAGCCACCAGCAAAGCTGAATTACTACCAGATGACTCGTTACCATGCACACTGTAGCCCATCCATACAACGCTAGGTGGCACTTGTGAATTTGTTTTGTTGCTTGTTTTATTATCTAGGCGTGCTAAATGATCTTGACGAATTTGCTCTATTTTTGTGAGCTTATCAGCGGCAGTAATGGTTAGCATAACTAGCGGGCGCTGCTCATGTGTACGGCCAATAACTTCAAAATTTATTCTATCGCTTTTATCAGCAAGTATTTCCATATAACGCACGAGTTGGTCGTGCCTTACATGCCACTGCCCAACTTCATAACCAAGCACTTGTTCAGGCGTAGGAATTGCTGGGTCAAATTTTACATCTTGTTCAAAATAGTACGAAAGTGGTTTTGCCATACTTGAAAAGCTAAGCATTGCCACCATTATTGTTATTATCCACCGCATATAAATCACTCTAAAAATGTTTGTTATTTGCACGCTAGCATTGCTTAAAATAGATGCCAACTTTTTACGCTCAACACTAGCCGCAACACGATGAGCGGAGTATGATATGCAGTATCCGAGTAATTTAGTCAAGTATAGACGGTTTTATGATTTCTATTTCCGAAACAGCACAAGCGCATTTTGCTAAACTTTTAGCAGATCAATCACAGCAAACCAATATTCGTGTGTTTGTTGTAAACCCTGGTACATCACAAGCGGAGTGTGGTGTTTCTTATTGTCCAGAAGACGCTGTTGAAGACAGTGACATTCGCTTAAACTTTAATGGTTTTGATGCCGTTGTAGATACAGAAAGTGCACCTTTTTTAGAAGAAGCTGAAATTGATTTTGTTACCGACAAAATGGGCACTCAATTAACGCTAAAAGCACCTAATGCTAAAGCACGTAAAATTGGCGAAGACGCTACATTAAACGAACGTGTACAACACATGCTTGAAACAGAAGTAAACCCACAACTTGCTAACCATGGTGGTCAAGTAAGCCTTGTTGAAATTACAGCCGCAGGTATTGCTGTACTTCAGTTTGGAGGTGGTTGTAATGGGTGCTCTATGATCGATGTAACGCTAAAAGAAGGCATCGAAAAAGAGATGATAGCTAAGTTTGAAGAAATCACTGGTGTTGCCGATATTACAGAGCACCAAGCAGGCGATCACTCTTACTATTAAGCACTATTGATGCTAAAGCAGCTTATTTATCGCTTAGGAAGCAATCCTAAGCTGAGCTTAAAGCGCTTTTTTCGCGGCTTAGTACTGTTTGTGCTAGCCGTGATTTTCATATCTATTGGGTACTATACCCACTTCAGTTTACAAATTATCGGCATTGTTATTTTAACCCCTGCACTTTTCTTTGCTGCTTGGGGCTATAGCGGTATTTTTGCCAATCGCTTTTCTCAGGTTTTAAAAGATATGGGGCCTAAAAATCACGACCCTGACCTGTGGAAGTAAGCTTAATCCAACAGTTGATTATTTGCTTTTAAGCGCTGATACTTAATAATTAATGTAACTCCACGCATTAACATAAAGCAGCTCATTGCAAGCCATAGTCCATTGTTTTGCCAATCAATAAATACCCAAAACACACCAAAAAAACCTACTCCAGCAGAAAGTATCATACTGTTACGCATATTTTTAGCTCGTGTTAAGCCTACAAATACGCCGTCAAACAAAAAGCAGCTCATCGCTAAAATAGGCAATACAATTACCCAAGGTAAATAGTGAGTAGCCTCTTGTATTACTTCTGGTACATTAGTTAAAAGCTTGATTATAGTGCTGCCAAATAATGCAAAAAAGGCACTGTATAAAATGCCAAAAAGCATTCCCCAAAATACACTAATTTTAACCCACATCCTTATTTTTTTAACGCTTTGTTGGCCCTTCGCCTGCCCTACCTTTGCCTCTGCGGCATACGCAATTCCATCTAGGGCAAAGCTCACCAACATTAAAAAGTTGAGTAAAACAGCATTGGCCGCTAATGTGGTTTCGCCAATACGCGCCGCGTAAAATGTCATAAAGCTAAAACATACTTGCAGTATTAAAGAGCGAATAAATATATCGCGGTTTAAACTTAGTAACTCAGCCATTTTGCTAATACTAAGCCAATGCGGCGTGCTTAATTCGATCCCTTGTTTTTTGGCTAGTTTTACAACCAAAATTAAGGCAAATGCTAAAGCAGTATAATCGGCAATAAGTGATGCCCACGCAGCCCCTGCAACCGCCCAATCTAAGTACACAACAAAGTAAATATCAAGCACGATATTAGTTATATTAGTCACTAATAAAAGATAAAATGGCCCTCTGCCATAGTGCACACCAAGCATCCAACCGAGTAACACTAAATTACATAATGCTGCTGGAGCACTAAAAATTCGAATGCTAAAGTACTGATAGGCTTGAATAAGTACATCGTTATGCGCAGCTGAAAGATAAGCTATAGCGTGTTTTATTAAGGGGGATAACACAATTAATAACACAGCAACTGCACTTGCAAGCAATAAGCTTCGTTTAAGTAAAGCAGCAAGCTGAGTTAAATCGTTTTTTCCATATGCTTGAGCAACCAGTCCCGTGGTACTCATTCTTAAAAAACCAGCGAGCCAGAATAAAATAGAAATAACAGCGGAGCCTAAGGCAATACCAGCTAAATAATGAGCACTACCTAAGTGGCCTATTACGGCGGTATCAACAATTCCTAACAATGGCACTGTGATATTTGATAGTATCATCGGACCCGCTAACAACAGCAAGCTTTTATGGTGTGCCTTATTATGTATAAGAAATTGTTTCATTTAGTATTATTTATCCTCATTAGTGTATCTGTACGTGCTCAAGCAGCCGTAATTTTACAGTATCATCATGTTAGCGAAACTCTACCCGCTGTAACAAGCGTTAGTGCAAATACATTTACTAAGCATTTGAGTTATTTAAAAGAGCATGACTTTAAGGTTATTGCGCTTAATGAGTTGATTAGTGCTCTAGAGCAAAGTGAAACCCTGCCCGATAAAACCGTTGCCATTACTTTTGATGATGGCTACAACAATAACTACGAACAAGCAGCGCCTATTTTAGAAAAGTTTGGCTACCCATACACTATTTTTGTAAACCCAAAATTAATAGATGAAGGCATGAGCTACGTTATGGGTTGGGATAAACTAAAAGAACTCGCTAAAAAAGGCGCTTTGATTGCTAATCACAGTGGGCAACACGATTACTTACATCGCAAGCTTGAAAACGAAACAAATGCTCAGTGGCGCTCTCGTATTAAAAAAGACATTCTAGATTCGCAAAAACGCATAAAAGAAGAAACCGGACAAGATTATAAATACTTAGCCTATCCGTATGGTGAGTTTAATAACGAGCTACAAGCACTGGTAACAGAGCTCGGCTTTATTGGTATTGGCCAGCACTCAGGGGCGGTAAATAAAGATTCTAACTTTAGCCGTTTACCGCGTTTTCCGGCATCTGGTTTTTATAGTAAATTAGAAACACTTATTACTAAGCTTAATTCACGAGCTTTTAATATTACTAAACTAACTTACAAAGACAGCGTGACAGAGCAAAACCCACCTATGCTTACGGTGACGTTTAATATGGGTGATTTTCATAAAAGCCAATTTGCTTGTTACGTATCAAGCGTAGGCCAAGCAGATTTAAACTGGATCAGTGAAAGCACAGTAGAAATAACCTCACCAAAAGTACTTAATAAAGGCCGTTCACGCTTTAATTGTACTGCGCCTTCTATTTCAAACCCAGGAAGTTACTTTTGGTTTTCACAACCATGGGTTATCGAAAACGCTAAACCTTAATAGCTTGGCTTAAAAGGCGCTGGGTAACTTTATCTAGCGCTACGACTTCGTTTTCAGCCCCAATATCAATTGCTGCCTTAGGCATTCCCCACACAACGGATGAATACTCATCTTGCGCCATTGTATATGCCCCGCTTTGCTTTAAACCAAGTAAGCCTTGTGCACCATCGCTCCCCATGCCTGTAAGTATTGCAGCGACGACATTTTTTGCACCTGTTTGTATTAATGAGTTAAATAAAACATCTACCGCAGGTTTATGCCTATTTACGGGCTCGTTATCATCAAGCTGGCAATATAAACCCACCCCTCGCTTAACAATACTCAAGTGTAATCCACCAGGAGCAATATAGGCGTTGCCTGCTGTTAGCTTATCCCCTTGTTCTGCTTCTTTCACATTTATGGTACATGTACGATCCATTCTTTGCGCAAAAGAAGCACTAAAGCCTGGAGGGATATGCTGCGTAATAACAATGGGTGGGCAGTTTTTTGGCATTTTAATTAACACCTCTTTAATAGCCTCTGTACCACCGGTAGATGCTCCTATTGCAATGACCTTGTTCAACAAAAACTGCGTGTTAGCTGCAATAGGCTCATTAGATATAGGCTTTTTAAAACCTCTTACCCTTGCACCTGCAGCGACTCTTACTTTTTGTTGTACTAAAGCACTGTAATGGCTCATGTGTTCTTTAACATTAACGGTGGGTTTAGCTATAAAATCTACTGCACCGAGCTCTAATGCCTCTAACGTAATAGGTGAACCTTTTTTTGTTAAAGTAGAAATCATCACTACGGGCATTGGCCTGAGCCGCATTAAATTTTTTAAAAAACTAATACCATCCATTTTTGGCATTTCAACATCAAGAGTCAGCACATCAGGGTTAAGCTTTTTTATCATTTCCCGCGCTTCGTAAGGATCCTCAGCACAACCTACAACTTTTATGTCGTTAGCTTGGCCTAAAATCTCGGTAAGTAACTGCCTAATTAATGGAGAGTCATCAATTATTAATACTTTTATCATATGCACCCCTAAAACAGTTCAATATCTGTTTTTTTATCTTGCTGTTGAAGATTTTGTAAGTATTTAACTTCGCGTTTTTCAATTGTATTGTTATGAAGATTTTTAAGTTTTTTTACGTGCACTTTACCAGTATGCGGATGAAAAAAAATTTTCCTAGGCCAAGGTCCACCCATATCATGAGCAACTAAATTAAGCGCTTCTTCTTTTATGTAGGCATTCGCAAAACTTATATTACCCAACCCAATATCTGTCATCGCACTTATTATTCGCCCGCCACCAAAGAGTTTAATTTTTAAATTTTTGCGTGATCCGCCATTTTTGAGCACTTCGTTAATTAAATACTCCATAGCCCAATTGCCGTATCGCCCGCTTAAACTATGTGCACCTTCTACATGCTCACCTTTTTTTACCGGCAACATAAAGTGATTAACGCCACCAATTCCTAATTTTTCATCGTATACACATGCCGCAATGCAAGAGCCTAAAACGGTTGATATCAGTTCATTATTTTTTGATACATAAAACTCACCCGGTAAAATTTTAGCGACCACACTTTCTCGCCCAGAGTCCCAATAACGCTTTATATGCTCAAACCCAGGAAGAACCCCTTTAAACTGTGCGTGCATCGGCGGCCTTTTGGTACATAGTTTTGCCTAAATTTTTAAACTCAGTATGCTCTTTGCCCATGGTTTCTGAGTGACCTAAAAATAAATGCCCATGTGGAGCGAGTATTTTTGCATAACGTTTAAATAATAAATCTTTAGTGTCTTTATCAAAGTAAATAACAACGTTACGGCATAAAATTAAATCAAAGGGCCCTTTCATTGGCCAATTTTGTAATAAATTTAAGCGTTTAAAAGAAATTAACTGCTGTAGCTTTGGTTTAACCTTATAGCTTTCGCCATCTTTACTTTTTAAAAACCAACGCTTTAACAACGCATCATCTAACCCATTTACATTAGCCGCGCTATAGACACCTGTATGTGCTTTTTTAAGTACATTAGAGTCTAGGTCTGTCGCTAAAATCTTAACGTCCCAGTTGCTAGGAAATAACTCATGTAACGCCATTGCTAGGCTATATGGCTCTTCTCCTGTTGAGCATCCAGCCGACCAAATTCGTACTCGTCGACTGTTTTTATTTTGTACTAACAAAGCGGGGACTAATTGTTTTTTTAGATAATCAAAGTGATGGGATTCACGAAAAAATGAAGTTAAGTTAGTTGTTAACGCATTAATAAATGCATCAAACTCCTGATCTTTATGGCTATTTAAATAAGCTAAATAAGTACTAAAATCTGTTAGTTTTCTTTCTCGTATGCGCCGTGCAATACGTGAGTACACCATTTCACGCTTATGCTCACCAAGCACAATACCGCATGCGTTATACACTAAAGCGGCAATTTCTTTAAAGTCGCGCTCAGTAAATAAAAACTCTTTCATTAGCTACTCTCAAATACAGAACAAGCGGCGCTTAGCGCAATTAATTACGCTAAGCTAAGTATATTTAACAAGCGCTTTGAATAATAAATCCCTTAATCAAAGCTCAGGTTATTTACTAAAACTCCTCCCACTCTTCAGCCGAATCTACAAAGTTTTCGCCTCGTGGTTTACTTCGGCTAAAGCTACTTTGCGGTTGCTGTGTTAAAGCAGGCGTACTCATGGTTGATGACACCAATGGTATGTCTTGCTGCCCTAACGAAAAGAAGTGAAGGAGTCTGCGCATTTCGTTTGCTTGCTCGGCCATAGACTCACCAGCTGCAGATGCCTCTTCTACAAGTGCAGCGTTTTGTTGAGTCATTTCATCCATTTGAGAAATAGCTTTGTTCACTTGCTCAATACCTGCGCTTTGCTCCTCTGATGCTTCGGTAATATCAGAAATCATTTGCGTAACACGCTGTACTGAAACAACAATTTCTTTAAGTGTTGCACCTGACTCATTAACTAACTGAGACCCATCGGCGACTTTCCCTACACTGTCTCTTATTAACTCTTTAATTTCTTTAGCGGCCCCTGCTGAGCGCTGTGCTAAGTTACGAACTTCACCTGCCACTACGGCAAAACCACGGCCTTGCTCGCCCGCTCTTGCTGCCTCAACGGCAGCGTTAAGTGCTAACAAATTAGTTTGAAATGCAATTTCGTCAATCACACCAATAATGTCTGCGATTTTTTTACTCGACTCGTTTATTGCCGACATGCTAGTCACAGCGCGGTTTACAACCTCGCCGCCTTGTATTGCCTTTTCACAAGTCTCTTCTGCTAAATCGTTCGCTACTTTTGCGTTATCGGCATTTTGGCGAACTGTGCTGGTCATTTCTTCCATACTCGATGCTGTTTCTTCAAGTGACGAAGCTTGCTCTTCAGTACGTTGACTTAAATCAGCATTCCCTTGTGATATTTCCTCTGCACCACTTGCTACAAGTGTTGCTGAAGAATTTATGCGATTGATTACTTCCGTTAGTTTATCTGCGGTTGTATTTGCATCGCGTTTTAGCTTATCAAATGAGCCTTTGTACTCACTTTCTATGCGTTTTGATAAATCACCACTTGCCATCGCATCAAGCATATTTGCGGTATCAGCAACTGCATCATCAACAATTTTAACTAGGCTATTTAACCCTTTCGCTAAACGTAAGAAAAATCCGCTTTTATCAGCTTCAATTACTCGCGTATCCAGCTCCCCATTTCCAGCGGCTACAATGAGCTCTGCAATCTCTTTTTCAATAGCCACTTCATCAGTTCTATCTTCCCACTCAACCACTGTGCCTATGCGTTCGTTTTCGGGGGTCAAAATAGGGTTAGCTACCAAGCCAAATGTACGTCCACCAACAAGTATTTCTGCTTTGTAAGTAGTTGTTAACTTATCAAGTAGGCTTTGCTGATGTGCAGGGTTTTTATGAAAAATATCAATATTTTGTTTAAGTAAGTTTGTACTGTCGAAATTAGGCAGATCTTTGCGTAAATCATTTTCTGCTGCACTCATCATATTTTTAACGGCTTGATTCATATAAACAATAACGTTTGATGCATCAGCAATCATGGTATTAGTTGCAACGGTATCAAGCGCTTGGCGTACACGTAGATTTTCTTGGGCTTCGCTGCGTTCTTGCTCTGCTTTTGCAACACTTTGCGTTATATCTTCCCACTCAACAATAGTTCCTAAGCGCTCTCCTTCATGGCTTACCCAAGGAGAGGCAATAAGGGTAAATATAAGCCCCGCTAATCTTAGCTCTGCTTTATGCGGTTGTTCTAAATTTTTTAATAAGTCACGCTGATGTGATGGGTGTTTATGAAAATCATCAACGCATGTACCAATTAAGCTATCTACAGCAAAATTAGGTAATACCGTTTGCAAGTCTTTCTCTCTGGCTTTAAGCATTGAATGAACGCGATCATTCACAAATACTATATTAAGATCTTTATCTGCAATCATTACATTTGCTTGACATACTTTTAATGCACTGGCTAAATCGGCCGCTTTTCGAGAAGCTTTTTCTAACTCTTTTTGCTCAGTAATATCTGATGCGTATTTTATAACTTTGAATGGTTTGCCGTTCATATCGTAAATAGGGTTGTACGATGCTTGAATCCAAACTTCTTGTCCTTGTTTACCTATTCTTAAATACTCGCCAGAATCAAACTCGCCTTGCGCTAACTTATCCCAAAATGCTTTATATTCATTACTATTAGCGTATTCAGGTTCTACAAATAAACGATGATGTTTACCTTTTATTTCATTAAGTTGATAGCCTAAGGTATTTAAAAAGTTATCATTGGCATCAATAATAGTGCCATCTAAATTAAACTCTATAACTGCCTGAGACTTACTAATAGCATTAATTTGCCCAGCAGCTTCTGCCGTTACTAACTTTTGCTTAGTGATATCTGTGGCAAACTTTACAACTTTAAGTATTTGGCCGCTCTCATCAACAATGGGGTTATAGGTTGCTTGAATCCAAACCTCTTTATTATCTTTAGCGTTGCGTTTAAATTCATCAGAAATAAATTCACCATTGCGTAGACGCTGCCAAAAGTTTTTATAGTCGTTACTTTGCGCCTCATCTGGGTCTACAAATAAAGAATGGTGCTGGCCTTGGACCTCTTCAAGCCTGTAGCCCATTGCACTTAAAAAATTAGAATTTGCAGTAATTATTTGTCCGTTAGGTTCAAACTCAATCACCGCTAATGATTTATTTAACGCATCGACAATTAAATCATTACTGGATTTTGACTGCTTTGGATTACTAAACCATCCCATGCCCATCACCACCTTTAAGTTATTTTTTATTACTATATTTAGTTTTAACTAACTAAATATTCATTGTTTTTTGCAAATCGATTAATGCGATCATTTTCTCGCCCACATTAACCAAACCAGCTACGTACTCGCAGCTATTCGACTCAGATAAACTAGGTACTGCTTTTGCGTCCTGCTCTGCAATGCTGTAAACATCAGACACCGCATCAACCGCAATTCCCATAATTTTACTGCCTTGTTCAAACTCAATTTTTACAACAATAACAACCGTTAATGAGCCATATTCCGCACTTGAAAGACCAAAACGTAACCGTAAATCTATTATGGGTACTATTGTGCCGCGTAAATTAATTACGCCTTTTACAAAATCAGGAGAGTTTGGTAGTTCGGTTATTTCTTCCCAACTACGAATTTCTTGAACAGTTAAAATATCAACGCCATATTCTTCATCGGCCATGATAAAGGTTAAAAATTGTTTGATTCCCTGCTCTTGCTGCAGGCTTAGTGCATTATTTAGCTCGCTTTTTTCAGCGTTCATTGAGCCTCCACAGCTATATGCTGATCAATAATAAGCTCTTGGCTTCCTGGCTTTTTCAGGCCTGATAGCTTTATTAAACCGCTTATATCTACAATTAGTGACACGCGCCCGTCACCTAAAATAGTGGCGCCAGATACACCATCAACCTTGTGGTAATTTGCCTCTAAGCTTTTAATAACAACTTGCTGCTGAGAGAGTAAATCGTCTACAAGTAAGCCCACTTTTTGATTATCTGTTTCAACAACAACAAGGAGAGTTTTATCTAAAGATTCAATGGCATTTTGATGATTAAAAATATCGTATAATCTTAAAATTGGAATGTATTCGTCGCGCAGCCTTAGTACATCAAGGTTTTTACCTACTCGGCTTACTTTTGTAATATCAATTTGCAGTGATTCAACAATAGAAATGAGTGGAATAATGTAAGTATGTTTAGCTACTTTAACGAGCTGCCCATCTAAAATAGCGAGTGTAAGGGGTAAACGTATCGTAAATGTAGAGCCAACGCCTGGGGCTGAGGTAACCTCAACAGAGCCATTTAAAGACTGAATATTTCGTTTAACAACATCCATCCCTACACCACGACCAGATAAGTCACTCACCTCATCCATCGTTGAAAAACCAGGCATAAAAATTAGTTCGTTTACTTCATCATCACTTAAAATGCTATCGGCTGTAATTAGCTCATTAGCAATCGCTTTTTCCCTAATTTTTTTAGTATTGAGTCCTTGGCCATCATCCATAATTTCAATAACGATGTTACCGCCTTAATGAAACGCATTTAAAGTAACAGTGCCCACAGGATCTTTCCCCGCTGCAACTCTTTGCTCAACAGTTTCCAGGCCGTGATCGAGTGAATTTCTAACCAAGTGAACCATAGGATCTGATATTTTTTCCATGACCGTTTTATCAAGTTCCGTTTGCTCACCTATAAGCTTAAGCTCGACCTGCTTATTGAGCTTTTGTGCAATATCGCGAACCAAGCGAGGAAAACGACTAAAAACAAAGTTAATCGGCAACATACGAATTCGCATAACGTTTTCTTGTAAGTCGCGAGTGTTATGCGCAAGCTGTGCGAGCCCTTCTTGAAGTGAGGTAATTGTGGCGGGTGTTATTTCTTGCTCGCTTAGCTGATTAAGCATGGCTTGGGTAATAACCAGCTCACCAACCATATTTATTAGCGAATCAACCTTATCGATTCCTACTCTTATTGAGGTTGACTCAGGCGTCGTTACAGGCTTTTTATCATTGCTTTGAGCCTTAGGCTTTGCTGGAGTGGCTGCAGGTTGAGTAGTGCTCGACTCTTCATTTTTTAAAGTACACTCATCGCTCACAACTGAATGTTTAACATCATTGTTTTGGGAGTCGTTCGTAAATAGGCCGCCGCACAGCTCAATGCTTATATCTGCGTCATCTTCTACCCACTCAAATATCTCATTTATTGCTTTTTTATCTTTGGCTGTATTTAAAAAAAAGCGCCAATGTAAGAAGCATTCATCGCTGCTCAACTCTGTTATATCGGGTACTTCATCATAAAATACATGTGTTTCTAATTCGCCTAACTCAGCCAGCTCGCTGATCATAAATAATGGCTCATTACCGGTTTTAAAAAGGTGCTGGTACGGCTTAAAATCTATTTGGTAAGTATTACTGCCGGTATCTTTAGCACCGGCTAGTTGCACAGATGCTTCTGCGTCACTATTTATTTCAAGCACTTGTTCAAACTGTAAGCGTAATGCATTGGCTTCATTTAAATCAGGCTCTTGCTCGCTTTGTAATGCAGCAAGCAACCCTCGTAAACAGTCAACTGCTTTAAGAAGTAAATTAACATGCTCGGTACTTAGCTCACGCTCCCCTTGGCGTATTTGATCAAGTAGTGTTTCAAGCACGTGAGTAAAGTCGGCAACGGAGGTAAAACCAAACGTGCCACTGCCGCCTTTTATTGAGTGTGCGGCTCTAAAAATCGTGTTTATAGTTTCTAAGTCTTCCTCACCTGGCACCAAATTTAAAAGCTCGGCCTCCATGGTATCTAGGCCTTCAAAACTCTCTTCAAAGAAAACTTCAAAAAATTGACTTAAATCTATGCTCACACTGCGCTCCCTAGCGAATAACCTTTTTAATTACCGCTAACAACTGATCAGGATTAAAAGGTTTTACAATCCAACCTGTAGCACCTGCGGCTTTTCCCTCTACTTTTTTATCAAGCCCAGACTCTGTTGTGAGCATAAGCAATGGCGTAAATTTATAATTAGGTAAGGTGCGCAGCTCTCTTATTAATGTAATACCGTCCATAATAGGCATGTTTACATCGGATATTACCGCATCAAAATCTTGCTGCTTTGCAATTGCTAAAGCTTCGCTACCATCTTTTGCTTCGGTTACATCAAACCCTGCTGTTTTTAGGGTAAAACTCACCATTTGACGCATTGATGCAGAATCATCAACCGCTAAAATTCTTTTCATATAAACCTCTAACCTTTACTTTCGAGTATTAAATATTGACTTAAACCGAGTTGATTAACGGTATGCGTTAACGCTTCGCTGCTGCCAACCCAAATTATTTTATGATGGATGGTTTGCAGGTGTTTTTGTAGGGAACATAAAAGTTGAATTGAAGCAGTGTCAGCAGATCTAACATCACTAACGTCAATGCAAATATCATCATTGCTATTGAGTTCTTGGAGTAAATCTTGATGTAGAGTCTCAACTTGCGTGATGGCAAGTTCACTGGGTAGCTTTAGCATTTTTTTGGGACTTTCCCTGTCAATTCAATTCATAACAAAAGCTTAGACCTAGTTATTGAAATTGCCATAAAAGGGTAAAAAAAAATTATAATACCAATTCGCTTAATTAAGTGATCTATTTTGAGGGTGGAAAAACGTGTTGATAGGTAGGCAAAAAATTCGCTATTTAGTTGTTCTAAATGAGAGTTTTTTAACGCAGATAGCGATACGTTTAGCCCCGCAAAATGATTAAGTATTATTGCGGATTGGTATAAATGCATTAAAAATACAAAAAAGGAGCATAAAGCTCCTTTAAAATTCATTAAAAGTTAAAAACTAGTTTTTAGAGTCGTCAGCTATTTTTATAAACTCTTCTGTTAATTGTGAGGCATTGATTAACGGTACGCTGCCTTGTTTAAATTCAGGCTTAAAAATAGCTCTTACAGCACCGTTTTGATCAACCAGTGCCACAGATGCGCTATGATCAACTGCATATTCTGATTCGTTAGAATCGCTTATAGCGTAAATTAAGCCAAGCTCCCTTACTAAAGGAAATAGGTCTTTATGGGGACCTGATACAGCTAAAAAGTCAGGATTAAAATAATCTATATAAGCTTTTCGTTTTTGTGCTGTATCTCGCTTAGGGTCGACCGACATAAACCAAATTTGTAGCGGGTAATCGTTGTGCAAATTTTTATAAACATTGTTTAGCTTCACAAGGGTCAATGGGCAAATATCGGGGCAACTTGTATAACCTAAAAATACTAAATTCCATTGCCCTAAAAACTGCGCTTTAGTAACTAACTCTCCATTTTGATTATTGAGCTTAAAGTCCGACAGTGGTTTTGCGGTTTCGTAAACTAACGCATCTACATCAGGGGGGCTATTTTTATCTGAACAGGCTGATAAAAATAGCATTAAAACAATACTAAAACAGAGCTTTAATCGCATCATAAAGGGAGCCATTTATCTATAAATAATACGACAAAGAGTACCATTAAATGAATGATTGAAAAACGAAATAAGTCCATAGCAGTTTCATCGTTTCCGGCAATTTTTAACTTAACGGCTTTGTATATGAATACTGCATTTAATGCACAAGCTCCAATTAAATATATTAATCCCGACATACCAATTAAGTAAGGTAATACACATACAACGGCCAGTAAAACAGAATAGGCAACCACACATGTTTTACAAAAATCTATTCCGTGAGTAACAGGTAACATGGGTATTTTAGCTCGTTCATAATCACTTTTACGGGCTATCGCAAGCGCCCAGAAGTGCGGTGGTGTCCAGGTAAAAATAATCATTACAAGTAACCATGGAGCGGCTGCCATTTGGTCTGTTTCAGACACCCAACCAAGCAACGGAGGCATAGCGCCCGCTAAACCACCAATAACAATATTTTGCGGAGTGGCACGTTTTAAAAATGAAGTATACACAAAGGCATAGCCAACCAATGCAAATAAAGTCAGTATTGCGGTCAGTGTATTTGCCCACACCATCAGCATAATAAAACCTGCTACGCCAATAGCAGCTGCAAAACTAAGTGCGTGGGTCTTACTCAAACGCCCTTTAGCAACAGGACGATGACGCGTACGCGCCATTTTTGAGTCTATCTCGCTGTCAACAACGTGATTGATCACCGCAGCTGCCGCAGATAGTAAACCAATACCTAATAAACTCGTAAATTGTACAGCTATGCCTCTACCTACATCTGGAGCCAGCGCTAAGCCTACCCAAGCTGTTAATACGAGCATAGCCACAACCTTAAATTTGCTGATAGCTAAGTAATCTTGCAGTAAATTATAAGTACGATTAATTAAAGGTAGCGAGCTCTCGCCTTGTAGTGCTTTTTTATCAATTGTAAGTGCCATAACAATTCCCCCTTTATGTGCGTGACTTTAGGTAGTAACACAACCTAACCATTGTTAATAATAGTATGGCAGCCATTAAATTGTGCGCCAGTGCTACCCCTAACGGAAAGTGCCAATGCACCACCGCAAGCCCTAAACTTATCTGACAAAGTAAGGCAACAAGTACGCTAACCACACAATTTTTTATTTTTTGAGAGTATGCTTGGCTGTATATTCGCCACATTATAAAAGCTAAAACAACACACGTTACAAGCGCCCAAATACGATGCAATAAATGTATAGACATACGCGCTTGTTGCGACAACACACCAAACTCGTAATTACTGTGCTCAAGGGGTAACTGAAATACACTACTGAGCGAAAATGGTTGAGCGTAGCTACACAAAGGTAAACCATTACAATGCGGTGCCGCATAATTTGCAGCAAGCCAACCGCCAAGCGCTATTTGAATAATGAGCACACCTAGCGCGACTAGACTCAAGCTAAAATACCTTTTTGCGCCGCTGTCTCCACCCATTATAGGTTTGGCTGTTAAGCGTAAATACAAAAGTGTAATTAGCGATAAAATACTAAAGCCACCTAATAAATGGCCCATCACAATAAGTGGCTGTAAGTTCATGGTTACAGTCCACATTCCAAGTGCGGCCTGAAATACTACAAGTAAAAGTAAAGCCAGAGGCAACTTAACGGGTGTAGTTGGATATTGGCGCTTTAAAAAGGCCAATATAAACAAACCTAAAATAAGTAAACCTAAGGCACCTGCAAAATAACGATGGATCATTTCTTTCCACGCTTTTGCGGTTTCAAACATCATGTCGGGGTAGCTTTGAGTAGCGAGTGCTATATCAGCTTCATGTTTTGGGACGGTTAAAAAACCATAACAGCCGGGCCAATCTGGGCAACCAAGGCCTGCATCACTTAGTCGGGTGTAGGCACCCAATGCCACTACAACTAAAGCAAGTAAGCCTGTTATTAATACATAGTTTTTATAATTTTTATACATTAAATACTCCAACTTAAGTAAGCTTAGCAATTAGCTCGAACGAGAATAATTAAGTAATTTTTTTAGATCTTTTAATAAACCTTTTTGTACTAAACGGTTTTCTTGTGGCTGCGTTTTAAAAGGATATTCAAGAACTACAAGCCCCATATGATCGATTAAATACAAGCTGGCTGGCTTTAAATTTTGTTGGCCGCTTATCATTTTCCAAGGCAGTTTTTTATCATTAACGATCCCCATCACCGCCATATCGACCTTGCCTTGGTTTTTACCCAATGCCACATATAAATTATCTAGCGCACTTAGTTGTTCATTACATGCACTGTTACACTCTGCGGAGTAATTTAGAGCAATCGTCCACTGTTTGGGGCTGTTTTTTTGCCAATTAGTAAGCTTTACTTCTTGTTTTAAAAACTCACCATGATTTGTTATCGCCGTTGGTAACCAATCAAATTTAAGTGCACCATATGCTAGAGCTAGTGGTATGGCGCAGCAGATTACAAATAATAAAAGTGGTTTATTTTTCATTTTGTGTCCTTTTTTTACTTGCAAAAACAGCCACGAATACACAAGCAATGGCGATTAAAAACCACTGTACTGCGTAGGCATGATGTTTTTGCGGGCTCATAACAACAGCTTTATAATGAGGAGTAGCTAATTCATCCCCTTCACCTTGCCTATAAGCCATGTAGTTAACGAGTTTTTGCTGACTGGTTTGGCTTAGCTTATTAAGGTCAATATTTTGAATTCTAATATTGGAGGGAGCAGCTTCGCGTTCAAGCGTAAAGCCACTGAGGTTGCTCTCTTTTATTTGTGCAATTAATGTAAAGCGCTTAGTAGGAAGCTTTATTTTTGGTAATTCACTTCGAGATAACGGAGCCTTAACCCAGCCAAGGTTTACCAAAATAGTGTGGGAGTCATCTGCTGGTTTAAACAAGATTAATAAGTCGTATCCGACTTGCCCGTTATAAACTTGATTATCTAACAGCCAATATTGCCCTTGAATAAATGCCCCAGTTAATTCAACCAACACCCCTGTTTTATTCCAGTTAGATGGTAAATTAGTAAGTTGCTGCCAACTCATAACACCTTGGGTTTGCAATTTTTCAATAGCCGTTAACTGCTGCTGTTTTTGCTCAGCTCTTTGTAGCTGCCAAAACCCTAAGCGCACACAAATAAGTACCACAACCGCCACCATACAAAGTGTGATTATTGAGCTAAGCTTTTGTTTGTGCCATAAAACTAACTGCATAAGGTTCAACCCAGTGATTATTAAAATTATTATCGTACTGTTGTTATTGTTTATACTTTTTAACTTATTTAGAGCTTTATTTATTATGGTATCGGGTAAAACAAATGGACGGCCTATGTCTCACTTTTTAGGCCGCCGCGTGATATTTTCGGTTGTTGTATTAATTATGGTAATTGCCGCACTTAAATTTGGCTTTATTAAAGCTAATAATTCCCCAATAAATGCTACAGCACATATACAAATACAAATAAACATAGCCATACCACATCTACAAAATGCCAGTACCAAGCAGCAGCTTGAAATGCAAAATGCTTATCTTTAGTAAAGTGCCCTTTTAATATTCGTAAAAAAATAACCAGCAACAGTACAGTGCCAAGGGTTACATGCATGCCATGAAAACCAGTCAATAAAAAGAACGTATTACCGTAAACACCGGCATCAAGCGTTAAATTTAAATCGTTATAGGCGTGTATATACTCCTCAACTTGCAAAGCCAAAAAGCAAACACCTAATAAAATAGTTGCCCCTAGAAATACTTTAAGTGTCGTACGTTTATTGTTTTCCATTGCTACGTGGGCAAAATGCAAAGTAACCGATGAAGCGAGTAATATAAGCGTATTAATAAGCGGTAGGCCTTGCCAACCCATAGCTTGAGTTGTATCCCCTGCTGGCGTTGTCACTAGCGGCCAAACCGCTTCAAAAGTGGGCCACAAAACCTCGTTAGTCATCGCATTATTGCCAGCCCCACCTAACCAAGGCACAGATAGTATTCGGGCGTAAAATAAAGCGCCAAAAAAGGCCATAAAAAACATTACTTCAGAAAAAATAAACCAGCTCATACCTTGTCTGAACGAACGATCCATTTGCGCTGAATATAAGCCTTGATCGGACTCAGTAATTACATTTTTAAACCAGCTATAAAGCATGTATAAAAGCACGGCAATACCAACGTATAGCAAGTAAACGCCGCTCCCACCTCCTTCTTTTGAGGCACTCATAACCGTTAATGCAGCACCTACCGCAATAAAAAATAAAGCAATAGCGCCCACTATTGGCCACGGGCTTTGCTCTGGTACGTAGTAATTTTCATATTCTTGATTCATGTTACTTGCTCCTAGTTTTACACTAGACATGCAGGCTAGTTATTGCTCGCTACTAGCTGCTCACTAATATCAAATACGGTGTACGATAAAGTTAGCTCTTCTATATCGGTTGGTAATGCGGTATCGACATAAAAAAGTAGTTTAAACTCAAGTTCCTCCCCTGCTTTTAGCGGTTGCTGATCAAAGCAAAAACAGGCAATTTTATGTAAATACTTAGCCGCTTTACCGGGAGAAACCGAGGGCACAGCTTGCATTACTTTATCGAGGTTACTGTTATTTTTAGCGCTAAACATTACCTCACGCATAGCACCGGGTTTAACAGCAACACTGTATTCTTTTGACTTAACAACAAATGGCGCGCCACTTTGCGCATGGGTTGTAAAACTCACCCCTATTTCTCGGTTTTGAGTAACCTGTGTACTTAGCTTTGCTTGCTCAAGCGATGGCTTACCATTTAGCCCTGTTACATCGCAAAATACGTCGTATAAGGGCACTAAGGCAAAAGCAAAAGCAAACATACCTATGCAAATAAGTACTAAGCGTTTAAGTAGCGGCGCGTGAGTCATTACTTAATTTCCGGTGGTGTAGAAAAGGTATGATACGGCGCTGGCGATTCAACTTCCCACTCTAAACCTTCGGCACCATCCCACACTTTTGCAGGCACTTTATCGCCACCTCGGGCGCACTTAATTACCACGGCCACAAATAAAAGCTGCGATAAACCAAATGCAAACCCACCAATACTAATAATGGCGTTAAAATCGGCAAACTGCAGCGCATAATCTGGAATACGCCTGGGCATACCGGCAAGCCCTACAAAATGCATAGGAAAAAACAGTACATTTACACTGACAAGCGATAGCCAAAAATGCCATTTAGCCAAGGTAATATTAAACATATTACCGGTCCATTTAGGCAGCCAGTAATAAGCACCCGCCATTATCGAAAAGATGGCCCCGGTTACTAATACATAGTGAAAATGCGCCACCACAAAGTACGTATCGTGATACTGAAAATCAGCAGGTGTAATGGCTAACATCAACCCAGAAAAGCCTCCTAAGGTAAACAGCACAATAAAGGCAATACTAAATAGCATGGGGACTTCAAAGCTAATTGAGCCTTTCCACATGGTCGCTACCCAGTTAAATACTTTTACTCCAGTTGGCACCGATATAAGCATCGTTGCGTACATAAAAAATAATTCGCCAGCCACCGGCATACCTGTGGTAAACATGTGGTGAGCCCATACAATAAAACTAAGTAGCGCAATGGATGAGGTGGCGTACACCATGGACGCATAACCAAATAGTTTTTTACGTGAAAAGGTAGGTACTATGGTCGATATAATGCCAAAAGCTGGCAAAATCATGATGTATACTTCAGGGTGACCAAAAAACCAAAATATGTGCTGAAACATAACCGGGTCGCCACCGCCGGCCGCATCGAAAAAGCTAGTAGCAAAGTATTTATCAGTGAGTACCATGGTCACAGCTCCCGCAAGTACAGGCATAACAGCAATTAACAAAAATGCAGTTATTAGCCATGTCCACACGAATAACGGAAGCTTCATCCATGTCATACCCGGAGCACGTAAATTAACTATGGTCACAATTACATTGATTGCCCCCATAATTGAGCTGATACCCATAATATGAACGGCAAATACAAACAACGCAGTATTATCGTTACTGTAAGTAGTTGAAAGGGGAGCGTAAAAAGTCCAGCCGAATGCAGGCCCACCGCCAGGCATAAATAAAGAAGCCAGCAGGATTAAAAATGCGAAGGGTAATATCCAAAAGCTCCAGTTATTCATTCTTGGTAGTGCCATATCTGGCGCACCAATCATTAATGGCACCATCCAGTTAGCAAGGCCGGTAAAGGCTGGCATAACCGCACCAAATACCATAATCAAGCCATGTACAGTGGTCATTTGATTAAAAAAATGAGGCTCAATTAGCTGTAACCCAGGTTGAAATAATTCGGCCCTAATGACCATAGCCATAGCGCCGCCAATTAAAAACATAGTCAGCGAAAAAATTAAATATAAGCTGCCAATATCTTTATGATTGGTTGTATATAACCAGCGCTTAAAGCCTTTTGCAGGATGATGACCGTGGTGAGCTTCATTGGCGTTAGATTGTTCTACTATGCTACTCATTAGTTCGCCTCCCCATCAGCATCAAGTGCTGCCTGAATCTCACTAGGTTGAATTACATCACCCGTATCGTTACCCCACGCATTGCGTTTGTAGGTAATGACTGCCGCAAGTTGTTTTATTGATAGTTGTTTAGCAAAAGCTTGCATTGCAGTACCAGGGCGACCATGGATCACAATATCAATGTGATCTTTTATATCACCAAGCACAACGGGGCTGCCTTTAAGTGCAGGAAATACGCCCGGTAAGCCCATGCCCGTTGGCTGATGACACGCGGCGCAACTTGCCATATACACTTGCTCGCCTAAAGTCATTAACTCTTCTTTAGGCAACGTTTGATCAAGCAGAGCTGCATCGGCTAATGCCGCTTTTTGCTTTGCTTGTTTTGAATCAGCAAGCCAAGCATTAAAATCTTCCTGCGATTTTGCCTCAACCACCACTGGCATAAAGCCATGATCTTTACCGCACAGCTCAGCGCACTGTCCTCGGTAAATACCTTCTTCGTTAATGTTGGTCCATGTTTCGTTTATGAAGCCGGGGTTTGCATCTTTTTTAACAGCAAAGTCAGGTACCCACCAAGAGTGAATAACGTCATCTGAGGTCATTAAAAAACGTACTTTTTGATTAATTGGCAGCACTAATGGCTTATCAACTTCAAGCAAATAATTTGGATTTTTATCTGCAAGGTTGGCTATTTCATCTTGAGGGGTAGATAAAATTGAGTAAAACGCGACATCCTCACCCATGTATTCGTAATGCCACTTCCACTGCGAACCCGTAATTTTAATGGTTAAATCAGCTTTGCTGGCATCTTCCATTGCAATAAGTGTTTTAGTGGCAGGGATTGCCATGGCAATTAAGATAACAAATGGGATGGCAGTCCAAAGTATTTCTACTTTAGTACTTTCATGAAATTGGGCAGGTACTGCCCCTTTAGATTTACGGTGATGAATAAGTGCCCAAAACATAATTGCGAACACTATCACCCCAATCACACAACATATTAAAAATATGGTCATGTGTAGCTGATATACATTATTGCTTATATCGGTTACGCCTTTGCGCATATTGTATTGGCTATTTGCCATTACATGCTGCGGAAAAACAATCAATACAAACCACAAGGTAGAGGTCAGTTTACCCATGTGACGGCTCCTTTGATGCTATTGCGAGTGCAAAGCGAAGAGGCATACGGCTTAAACGCCTATTCGTTATTTTTATTATTTAACCAATCTTATTTGTTTCAATTGGTATTGCTGTGCCAACAAAGATTTTGTGTATATTGTGTGTTCTCAAAACTAAAAGCTGTGAGTTATTGTTAGCCCAGCAAATTAACAATTAGCTAAAAAACATACAACAAGCAAGTTTCAGTATAAAAAACAAACAAGTTGTATTTTAAAATTAGCCTTAATTACACCAACATAAATACAAATTTAATAATCAAAAAACGAGCAAAAATAGGGGGTGTATCACATAAAAGAAGAGTTAAGTACGAGTGCAAAAAAGTTTACAGCTTAGATAACTTTATGTCTGCTTTAGTATTGCTAAAAGGTGGGTTGTTAAAACAAAAATGCACACTAAAAAGTGCGCATTTATAAATTTACTATCTAATATATGCTAGAAATTACATCCAATCGGCGTTTCTGATTACACCTACCGCTAAGCCTTCAATATTAAAAGACTCATTTTCAAGGTCTACTTCTATTGGCGTAAACTCTTCGTTTTCGGCGTGTAATAATACTTTACGGCCTGCTTTTTCTAGGCGTTTTACGGTTACATCTTCATCTACTCGTGCAACCACAACTTGTCCGTTTTCAGCGGTTTGAGTGCGATGTACAGCCAGTAAATCGCCATCCATAATACCAATGTCTTTCATACTCATGCCATTTACACGAAGTAAAAAATCGGCGGCAGGTTTAAACATCAAAGGGTCTATTTTGCAGTGGCTCTCAACATGTTCTTGCGCCAAAATAGGAGAACCTGCAGCAACACGCCCTATAAGTGGTAGGCCTAACTGCTCTGGCTCTTCTTCTTCAATTAATTGAATTCCACGGCTGGCGCCTGGCTTCATCTTAATTACACCCTTTTTAGCAAGCGCTTTTAAGTGCTCTTCTGCTGCATTAGCACTTTTAAAACCTAATGTTTGCGCTATTTCGGCACGTGTAGGAGGCATACCAGTGTCTTTAATAAAAACTTTAATGAGTTCTAGTATTTGAGCTTGGCGTTTCGTTAATGGTCGCATACAACTGGTTTTCCATACAGTACATTTAACTGTGAGTATATACAGTTAAATAAAAATCGCAAATTTAAATTGTGCTTTAAAATAGCTAAACTAAAAGCATGTGTGTACATTTTAGGCATTTATAAAATTCACATTTATGAAATGCAATAAACTTGGTTTTAATTCAAAGGAGTAATCATGAGTATTTGGCACCAACCCATCACTTTAGAGCTTTGCAAACAGTTAGAAGAAGGCATTGACGGCCAAGGCACATTAATGAAAACCATGGGTATTGAAGTCACAGAAATTAGTGATGATTACCTAGTTGCCACTATGCCTGCCATACCTGAACATCATAATCCTATGGGTATGGTTCACGGTGGTGCAAATGTAGTACTTGCTGAAACAGTAGCAAGCTATGCTGCTAATTTTGTTGTCGACTTTACAAAATTTTATTGTGTAGGGCAGGAAATTAGCGCAAGCCATTTAAAAGCGTCTCGCAATGGTACTTTAACTGCAACCGCTAAGGCTTTCCATATAGGTAAACGTAGTTCTGTGTGGGAAATAAAAATAACAAATAGTCGCAATGAGCTATGCTGCGTATCAAAAATGACCGCAGCAGTTGTAGAGCGCAGGTAATTACTTCTTTTTATTTTTCGATAGGATAAATCGTAATTTCCATACCTGCACCAATCGCAGATATACGGAGCAGTGTGTCTGCATGTAGGGCTTGGTTAAAGCACTTAGGTGACGTGCCCGATTCAAAGCCAATATCAAACGTTCTTCGCGAGCAGCTTAGCCATTGTTTAAGCGCATTACGTGAACACGACTCAATAAGCTCGCACAAGTGGTTAATAGCTTTATCTGGTGTTGATATTTCACCTGAGGCTTCAATACGCGCAAGTTGACGATATTCGTCTTTATCATAATGCAAAACCGTCGCGTTTTTCTTTAAGTCTGCCACTAAGGCGCTAATATCATGTTTAGACTCAAGCTCTAGATCTACATTTAAAAATTGAATTTCCGACATTGTCTGCTTTTTACCCTCTTATAGTTTCATCGCAAACTTTAACGCAGTTTTACTTTTATACCAAATTAACAAAGCAGTAATCCTTGCTTTATCTTCATAAATGCACTTTTTAACGCTTTTGGCACCTAACTTGCTCGTTTTAATTAAGCTGGCTTAATTGCTTAGTTTTACAATTAAACAATGAAATTAATACACACACTGTGTAAGTAACGATTTTTAAGGAGCATTAAAATGGTAGATCATGGTCCACAAATTAAAAACGACGATCAGTACGATGCACTTCGCGATGAGGGCATGAGTAAACAAAAAGCAGCACGTATTGCCAATAGCAATACCCATAAAACAGCTGTTAAAGGCGGCAAAGCCTCTCAGTATGAGCAACGTACAAAAAAACAGTTATACGACAAAGCAAAAGAGGTGGGTATTAGCGGGCGATCTAAAATGAACAAACAAGAGCTAATAAATGCCCTGCGTGAAAGCTAAAATTAACTAAAATCTATTGATGTCATTAAAGCCTCATATTTATAAACTTATGAAAAACTGCGACAAAATGCCGCAGCAAAAGCGTGGGAAGCTATAATAAACTAACGCTAAAAATAATAAGAAGATAAATATGAGCAAAAAAATATTTAAGCGTGCACGCAAATTACATAAGTGGCTAGGCTATTTACTTGCCTTACAAGTTTTAGCTTGGCTTTTAGGCGGCTTAGTTATGAGCGCTATTCCACTTGACTATGTGCACGGCAAACACCTTGCTAAACGCACACTTACAAACCCATTTACACAAGCAGACTACCCTGCATCACTCGATGATATTACTTCACAAATGGCCAACCCCACTCAAATAATATTTGAAAACTTTTTAACTACTCCCCTTATTACTGTTATCAATAATACCGAACAGCAAAGCTTTAATGGTTTAACGGGTCGCCCTTTTGAACCACCCACTAAAATACAAATTACCGCTAATGCGCAGGCTCATTTACTCATCGACGCTAAGCCAATTAGTACAACGCTTTTAAAACAAGGTACTCGAGAGGTCGGATACAAAACAAATGTGTGGCAAGTACAATTTAACGACACCTTTAATACCACGCTGTATTTAAATGCGATTAACGGCAAAGTAATTACTGTTCGCAGCACTCTATGGCGTATATTCGACTTTTTTTGGATGCTGCACATAATGGATTACGACGAGCGAGAAGATTTTAACAACCCGTTACTAATCAGCTTTGCAGCCACCAGCGTGCTATTTTGTTTATGCGGCATGTTGCTACTTTTGCAAAACTTAAGGCTTAAAAGGATTTTTAAATAGGTTTATATTTTAATTTCAAGGCTTTAAACTAGCGCCTCCTGTAGTTCACGTATGTGATGGATATGCTTAAATTTATTTTAGCCTTTGTGGCTTGTTGTATTTGTTTTTCGGCATCGAGTGAAGAATTCACCCGTTTTTCAACGGCTAAAAGACACTTAATTAAAACCCTGCCTAATAACGCCAAAAGCCTCTACTGCGGCTGCGACATTAAAAAACAAGGTAAAAAACTAGTGCCAGATCCAACGGGTTGTGGTTATGTGCCTCGTAATACATTTACCCGCTCAGGCAAAGTAAACCAGCGCGCTTTACGTATTGAATGGGAGCATATAGTGCCCGCGTGGGAGTTTGGCCACCAGCTACAATGCTGGCAAGACGGCGGACGCAAAAACTGCCGAAAGGTCAGTGCTAAATTTAGGAAAATGGAAGCCGACATAAACAACTTAGCCCCCGCTATTGGCGAAATTAACGCAGATCGCTCTAACTATCGCTTTGGTATGCTTAGCGAAAACGCTACACAATATGGCCGCTGCGAAGTAAAAGTTAACTTTAAACAACGCGTAGTAGAGCCACCATTTTATGCCCGTAAGCGCATTGCCGACACCTACGCTTATATGAAAAAAACATACGGTTTAAAAATATCAAACAAACAACAAAAGCTATTTGATGCGTGGCAAAGACAAGCGTTTGCTAATAAAAGTAGCGCAAGCAAGCTCTAAAAAGCCTGGTTTGTACACTCATTTACATAAATCAGGGCCAAATACGTTGAATAAATAGGCGGGTGTTGTAGTATTTTAAACAACTTATTTACAAAAAGTAGTTTTGTATGTTTAAAAATAATAAAGCATCACTCGCTATTATTGCTGCACTTTCAGGCCTAACGCTTGCTGGCTGTGGCGGTGGTAGCAGCATGGATACAACACCAAACCCAGTAGTCCCCCCCCCTGCTAGTTCAGCCCCAACTTGGACTGCTGGAGTATTTGAGCCATCGGATGATTTAAAAAACTTTTGCGAAACACCGCGCACAGGTAACGATCCGTTTAATAATAATGAGCCTTACCCAGACCAAGCAGGCTCAGCACTTTACGAAAAACTTTGGCTTCGCTCGTGGAGTGACGAAACCTACCTTTGGTATGACGAAATTACCGATAACGACCCTGAGTCTTTCGATACGGTAGCTGAGTACTTTGCTCAGCTAAAAACCGAAGAACTGACTGACTCAGGCGATAAAAAGGATAACTTTCATTTTTCAGAGCCTTCTGAGGATTACTTTCAAGAAGCGCAATCGGGTGTTACCTCAGGTTATGGCATAAATTGGGCATTTATAGGCGACTCAGCCGATAGAATTCTGCGTGTTGCTTACCTTGAAGATGACTCACCAGCGAGCCAAATAGGCTTTCAACGAGGCGATACCGTACTTGAAGTTGATGGTATAAGTATAAATACCAACACACAAGCTGGCGTAGATACCCTAAACGAAGGTTTATTTAGCCCCACTAATGGCGATTCGCACACCATCGTTGTGCGCAGTAACGATGGCGCTGAAAAAACCTTTAACGTAACTGCTGGCAACATAGAGCAAACGCCTGTCCAAAACGTTAAAACCATTACCACTGCAAATGGCACAAACGTAGGTTATATGCAGTTTAATAGCCATATAGGGGTTGCCCAGGAAGGTTTAATTGCTGCGGTTAATAAATTTAAAACCGATAACGTAGAAGAGCTTGTTATCGACTTTAGATATAATGGAGGCGGTTTATTAGCGCTTTCTTCGCAGCTTGCCTACATGGTAGCTGGCAGTGCAAATGTGCAAAATCGTATTTATTATCAAACCCAGCAAAACGATAAACAACCCGTTGAATCGCCTTTTCCATTTATAGATGAAGAGATTGATTACTCAACCTTTTTTAGCACTGGTGAAAGCCTACCCGATTTAAACCTATCTAAGGTGTATGTGCTTAGTACGTCGGGCACTTGCTCAGCCTCAGAGGCGTTTATAAATGGCTTAAAAGGCATTGACGCAGAGGTAGTGCTCATTGGCGACACAACCTGTGGCAAACCATACGGCTTTACTCCAACTCATAACTGCGCAACAACCTATTACACGATTCAATTTAGTGGTGTAAACAGTAAAGGATTTGGTGAATATGCAGCAGGCTTTACGCCAACGCCTACACCGCAGTTTGATGCTGATGTAAAAGGCTGTGTAGTTAGTGACGACTTTGATAATCAATTAGGCGATCCAAACGAAGGGATACTCTCTACTGCGCTTTATCATATTGATAATAACGGCACGTGCCCTGTTAGCACCGCCTCTGCAAGTATTAAAACGCAAGTACAAAGCGCTGCTGGCGATAGCAAGCAACTATTACCTTTAAACGCACCTGATAACTTTAACCGTGGCAATATGGATTTAACATGGCCTACGTTAAATAAGGATAAGTAATGACAAAGCTAGTGGCAGTATTAACATTATTATTTATTGGAGGCTGTAACAGTATGAATAATGCCACTGCTAAGCCTGCGCTACTAACAGAGGTAAACCCAGGCGTTATAGCTACGCTGCAACAAGCGATTATAAAAGCTAAAGGTGGCAAGCTAGTTACGCTGGCCGACACTGTTTTTACTAAACGCAGCGAGCTTTTACTAAGCCATGGTACAAGTAAAGATTCAAATGGCATGCCCATAATGGGCGCGCATAATATAAAGTCTGAAAAATTTGTTTTACAAATAATCGGCAAGCAGTGCGTGCTTTATTATCCTAAAAAAGATATATCTATTGAGCTTAAAAACGTAAGTTGTAAAGCGCAATAAAATACTATTAAAAAGGCACACAGCATTAATACTGTGTGCCTTTATCATTTTTCACTTGGTTTATAAGTCTTGATGCGGACCAAACACTTCGTAATGAATATGCTCGTTTTTAACGCCTAGTGCCAGTAACTGGCTTTTCACAAACGCCATAAACCCAGCGGGGCCGCATAAGTAAAAAGCGCCATTTTTAAGAGGTAACTGTGTTTTTATGGCCGCTAAACCCATTAGCCCAGTAAAATCAGCCCCCTCACTGCTTTGATTAAACCACGTCATAGTTTGCAAACAGTTATAAACCGTACTTAATTCATTTAAATAGTGTGCAAACGAGTGCTGCTGAGTATTTTCGCACGCATGTAAATACAGAATGTCGTGATTAGGGTTATCGCTTAATAACGTTTCGAGCATAGCAAGCATTGGCGTTTGCCCAACACCTGCTGAAATAAGTACCGTCGGTTGAGTACTATTGCGTAAAAAGAAATCTCCTGCAGGCGGGTATAGTTCAACTATGTCACCTTGAGCTAGTGAGTGTAAATAATTAGACACCATGCCAGGCTTTGGCTGTAGCTCTTTTTTAACACTAATACGGTAGTTTTTACCGTTACTTTTTTGCGAAATAGAATACTGGCGAATTTCTTCATATTCAGCGCCCTCTGGCTTAACTTTAATACCTAAATATTGGCCAGGTTTATGGGTAATAACCGCTTCGCCATCTACAGGCGTAAGTGTAAAGCTTGTTACTAGCTCAGATTCAACTTGCTTGTTGGTTATTTCAAATTGGCGAGTACCCACCCAACCACCCAGTGTGCTTTTACTGTGTTCATACAAAGCAGCTTCTTCGGTAATACAAATATCAGCAAGCAGTGCGTAAGCTTCACGCCATGCGTATTCTACATCTGGCGTAAACTGCTCTGGTATTAGCTCTTTTAAGGTGCCAATTAAATGAGCACCAACAATGGGGTAGTGCTCTGGTAAAATATTTAAACTGGTGTGCTTATGGTTAATGCGCGCTAATGCCTCTTTTAACACCGCTAAGTTATCAATATTTTGGGCGTATGCCGCTAAGGCGTTAAACAAAGCAAATTGCTGGCGGCCGGTGTCTTGATTCGCCATATTAAAAATATTTTTAAGCTCTGGGTTATGGCTAAACAAACGCTTATAAAAGTGATCGGTAACAACCGTGCCGGCTTGCGTTAATAACGGAACGGTGCTTTTAACAATCTCAATGGTTTTATCAGATAACATAATGTATTCCTGTAGGTAAACTAACCACGACGCCGCGTTAATATAGGTGTGCAGTAAATTAAAAATAACAAAAAAGCCACTAGCCACAGCAAAGCACTGATCTGCCAAGCAAAGTGTGGCCCAATAATTAAGGGGAGTATTGAGCGAGTAATCGCTGCCACCAGCACAAGAGCAAAAGCAACAGATATATAATTAGGGGTGCTAAGCGTACGCCCTGTATGACCAAGCGATACACGGGTCATCATGGCTAAAATCATCATCCCTATTGTGCCAATAGTGATAAGGTGGAGCGCATCTTTGAAGGGTATTACGCTTGTGTAAAAGCTAAATGCAATCATCATTAAGCCAACACCTAAAGCAAGATAAGAAAAATGCAAAGACCATAATAAAGGCACTTTTAGCACTTTTGCGTTCCACCAAAACCCAGATCGAATTAAGTGAAGCGCAGCAACTATTGCAACAATTAATGCAGGGCTAATTGAGCTTAAAAATAACTTACTGATAAAAAATAAAGTAATTGCCAATATTGATAAATACAGCAGTGCTTTATCAATTTTAGGAGTGCGTGTTTGCTCGCTGAGCAATAAACCTTTAGCAGTAAAAAAGGGAAGCACCCTTCCTGCAACAATGCCTACCAGTAAGCTAATAACGAGTACAGCGGTGTCAACCACAGCCAAAGCAAGCTGCAGGTTGCTATTTAAAACAAGTAGTAAATAAAGTGTATTGAGGGCGCACAACACACTTAAAATAGCTAAAAATTGATAGTTATTTTTACTGCGTGCTTTTAATAGCATATTAGCCAGCGCAGCAATTGCACCTATCCACCATGCTAGCTGCAGCACAATAACAGCCAATAAATTAATATTGGCAAAATCTGGCAGCACAATAAAAAAAGCTAAACGAGCAATTACCCATATTAAAGTAAGTAGCATAAGTGCTTTGCCACTTATACTTCCAACGCCCGTCCATGTTTGTGCCGCCGTAAGTAAAAAACCTACAGCAACCACTCCTGCAAAGCCAAACAGCATTTCATGAGCGTGCCAAAGTGTAGCTGGCATGGTTAAGTGCCAACTAGCATGGCCCGTTAAAATAAGTAACCAATACCCTATCGAAAAAAATGCCAGCAAACCGCCTGCTAAAAAGTAAGGTCTAAATGCAAGCATCCATAACGGCCATTTAGTTACGTGATGGATAGCTATGTGCGCTGGCATTGGCTCGGTTAAATTTAGTGGGCGCATTAGCGTACTTCCTGACCTAAACCATGTTGAGCAACACAACGCAGCACATAACTAACTTTTAAAATAGCTGCCACTACAATAGTGCTCATATGTGCTGATATTTGTACCTGCATCGAAAAGTACTCTGCATAGAGGTAGCTAATTAAAATACTTACAACTATACAAATAACGCTCAACCCTAATACGGCATTAGCAGTAAATAAAAGCGATTCAAAAAATGAGCCTAGCTCAACATTGTTGCTTACATTATTTATTGTAAATGTGTTCATAACTACCTCAGTAACCATTAACGTTACTTAGCTATTACACATACTGTGCCAATAAAATAAAGTATAACTATTCAACAACTTAAATATAGGCACTTTACAAAATGAGTCTTTATGACCTACTCTATTTTAAATCATAAAAACACGTATAGGTCATTTTGACATGAACCAGCAATTCAACCTCACCCAGGTAGCTTTAGAGCTTGCCCAAAGCACCCTGCACGAGCACAGTTTTGATCAATTACTGGCAACGGTTGAGCGTGTAATACCTAGCGATGCCAGTGCATTGCTTGTCGTGCAGGGCGAGCAACTTAAGCCCTTAGCCATTAAAGGCCTGATGCCCGACAGCCTTGGCAGGCGTTTTAAAATAGCAGAGCACCCTCGCCTTAAGGCTATTTGTAGTGCTAGCCACGCGTTACAATTTGCACACGACTGCTCACTGCCCGACCCATACGACGGCCTATTGCTGGCTAAAACAGGCGATATTCCTGTGCATGCCTGTTTAGGCTTACCCCTTTACGATAAAAATGCACTACTTGGTGTACTCACGTTTGATAGTCTTAACGCAAATGCCTTTAGCAGTATCAGCATGGATACGCTAAGCACCTTACAAACGCTGTGTAGTGCACATTTTAAAACGGCCCTGGAGCTTGCCCACTACAAACACCATGCGCAGCATTCGAGTGCACTTGTGCAAGAGTTAATGCGTGATGCACTTACTCGCGATGGCGGTGAAATAATTGGCCAAAGCCCAGTAATACAAACGCTTAAAAATGAAATAAAACTAGTCGCAGCCTCTAACTTTAGTGTATTAGTTTTAGGAGAGACAGGCGTAGGAAAAGAGCTAGTAGCGCGCAATATTCACTTAAATTCTGCACGTAAAGATCAGCCCCTTATTCACTTAAATTGTGCCTCACTTCCCGAAAATCTCGCAGAGAGTGAATTTTTTGGCCATGCCAAAGGCGCTTTTACTGGCGCACAAAATGCCCGCCAAGGTAAGTTTCAGCTAGCTGATGGCGGCACATTATTTTTAGACGAAATTGGCGAGCTGCCATTAGCAATGCAAAGTAAATTATTACGTGTGTTACAAAGTGGTGAAATTCAAACCGTTGGTGAAGACACACCAAAATACGTAGATGTTCGAGTAGTCGCTGCCACAAATCGTGATTTAAAACATGAGGTAGCACAAGGTCGCTTTAGAGCCGATTTATATCACCGGCTAAGTGTTTACCCTATTACCGTGCCGCCACTTAATAAACGTGAGCACGACATAACCCTACTTGCTGGTTATTTTATTGAGCAAACAGCCCGTAAATTAGGTATTAAACAATTAAAGCTAAGCACTGAAGCGCAAGCATTGCTTAACCAATACAGTTGGCCTGGTAATGTACGCGAGCTTGAACATGTTATTAGCCGCAGCGCATTAAAGGCTAAGCAAAGCCAATGGCAAAACCCTATAGTTACGATTACAAGCGAGCACTGCGATTTAACCCCACAGCTAAGTAATACAGTACAAGTTAACACGCAAAACACCATTCACACTGCCTGGAATCAGCCATTAAAGCAGGCCGTTGAATCTTTACAATTTACAGTTATAACCGAGCAACTAAAGCAGCATAATTATAACTGGGCAGCAACTGCAAGAGTGCTGGAACTCGACAGAGCAAACCTTGTACGCCTTGCTAAGCGTTTAGGTATTGAGGTTAAAAAAACTATTTAAGGGTTTGAGGCTTATTAAAATGCGCTTTTAATAAGCCTGCAAAAGCTTGTACTTTCGCGGTGCGATGCACTAGATGATGTGTTACAAGCCAAACATCGGTGGGCCAACTAAGCTCACTATGTAAAATAGGTACTAAATCATTATATTGGGCTGCTACCCCATGCTGTAAACCGCCTATGCCTAAGCCTTTAATTATGGCCCGTGTTGCTTCGGAGGTTTCTGAAACCCGTAACTTTATTTGCTGCGCCGGAATATGCTTATCGGCCCACTCAAAATAAGGAACTCGTGCATTAAAACCCGCTACACCCGATACAAAGTTATGATGCTGTAAGTCACTCAATGTTTTAGGCGTGCCATACTTATTAATGTAGCGTTTGTTGGCGTACAAGCTTGATGTAAGTTGGGTTAAATGCTGAGCTATATAATCCCCTTCATCTGGCCTTGGCCCTGCGCGCACTGCAATATGTGCTTGCCCATGATCGAGCCTTAACCGCTTTTGTTCTAAAATAACTTCAAGCTGTACTTGAGGGTGTAAAGCCTGAAGCTCTTCGCAAACATCGCCCAGTACATCCATAAACCCACTTACCGTAGTAAGTAATAAGCTTCCGCGTAAAGTACTGTCGGCAGCGGCAATATTGTTATGTAATTGCTCAAGTGATGAATCTATAGTTTGCGCCGTAGTAAATAATTTAGCGCCTATTTCAGTTACTTTATAACCCCGGGCATGGCGATGAAATAAACGCGTATCTAAGTTTTTTTCAAGGCTATTAATACGTCTGAGTACTGTACTGTGGTGCACATTTAAAACCTCTGCGGCAGCCGTTAGCGTACCACGCCTTGCAACTTCAAATGCTACTTTTACATCTTGCCAATCATCAAACTTTATTGCCATGCTAACTGCTCGCCACTTATGTGCATATATGCACATAAGTGTTGCGTTTATTCGGGTTTTCTACAAGTAAAAATTTGCTACATTAAATGTGTAACTTAAACATAAAAAGGTCAACTCCATGTCAGCACCAAAAATTATTGCCCTTGCGGGTAGCTTGCGTACACAAAGCTTTAATCAAAAACTAATTAACGAAGCAGCTCGTTTTGCCCTGCAAACAGGTGCCGAAGTAGAAGTAATTAAACTCGCGGATTTAGATTTACCTATTTTTAGCGAAGATATTGAAGCGCAAGGCACACCAGCCGATGCCCAACTTTTAAAAGATAAGTTACGCGCTGCCGATGGTATTTTGCTAGCAAGCCCTGAGTACAATGGCTCTATTACTGCCGCGCTTAAAAATGCAATTGATTGGGCGTCACGTACTGAGCAAGGCGCTGTGCCGGCATTTCGCAACAAAGTAGTGGCGTTATTTGCTACATCACCTGGTGGGCTTGGTGGGCTGCGCGGCTTAAACCATGTACGCGACATTTTAAGTGGCATTGGCTCATTAGTACTTGCCGAACAACTTGCTGTGCCTTCGGCATTTACGGTATTTGACGAAAACGGCCAAATCAGTGATCCAGCTACAGCAGAAAAGGTATCGGCACTTACTCAGCAGCTTGTTTTAGTTACCAGTAAGCTAAGCTAATCTTACTTTGTTGCTGCTATTTTTGCGGCGATAAAATCAACATGTGTCACATATAGTAGCCCTGCTATTTTACGTATTACGTAGTCTTCTTGCGGGTCTATTTCATTGTCTGCATACGCTAAACGCCACAACAACTCTATTATTTCAATGCGCTGAGCCGCACTACAATGCTCATTAATTTGCTTCGAAAATTGAAAGTAATCTATAGACCCATCTAAACTATTAGCCGCATTGGTCGTTAACTCTTCTACCTCTGAATCAGTTAAATTAAAGTATTTTTTTAAGGTTACAGTCAGGGTGTGTTGTTCATTATGGTCAAGCTTAGTGTCGGCGCGCATTACTTCAATAAGTAATGCAGCCACAGCTGTTTTTAAATCGTCTGGCTCTATACTTGGCTCTTGATCATCGAATACTGCAAAAAGCTGTTTTATTTGTTTGAACATCACGTTATCCCTTTTTGGGTGTTAGACTGAATATAAAGAAATTGAACTTGTATGAGTAATTAATGGGTATTAAGTTCGCAAATTAAAGGATACATTTTTATGAAAGGATTAAATGCACCGCGCTTAGTAATTGGCAGCGCACTGGTAGCCCTTTCGAGCATTGGCACTGTATTTGCCGAAACTATCGAAAAAGAAAAATCATATGACTTTGATAATAAAGTGCATTATTACCAAACAAAAATTGGCGAAGACAATTATAAAATAGAAATACAATCAGACGATTACAAACACTTTGCTAATCAAAGTATGTTTTTACTGCGCCACGCAGACAGGCTATGCCGCGGCAGAACCTTTATGTTAAAAGTGCTTGAAGGCGTGCAAGAGTACGAACGTTTTCCTACTAAACCACGCGCTTATCAACCACCATTAAACGTTTTACTACAATGTGAAACACCCGAGAAAAAAGAAAAATAGTTTATTTTTCGTAGCCCCAAGGCGCTGCTGGTGGAGTAATTGGTTTAGTTAAATCAAAATCCACCTTAAACTCACGTCCTTGGCGAATTAGCCTATAAGTAAATACCTCAGGATAAATATACATTTGCCATGTATTACCTGCCGACTGTGCAATACCTTGTGCTACAAATAATTCTTTAGAATATTGATCAGCTGGAAACGACTGCATTTGTGCAAAACCCGCATCAAGTGTATGACCGCCATACATAGTTGAGACATCATCGCTACCATCTTCATGGCGATGATCGTGCTTTAAGCTCAAACCACTACCTGTTTTAGTAATGATCCACGTACGTGATGCATCATCACCTACATGAAATGGCACTTGCAGCTCGCTATCAGTACATTTGCGTACATGCATGATTAGTTTTTTATTATCAAATGAGCTTGGGCCTTTTGCGTTATCTACGCTTACTTTGCCCTCAAACGCTTTACCACAATGCGCGGCAATATTATTAAAAAACGCATCATGTGTTGGTATAGATACCAAGGGCGCTGGGCGCGCGATAGCCGCTGATGAGGCAAGTAATAACGTTGCTACCGTTAATAATTTCATAAAGTACTCTTATAATAGTTTTTTAATACCATAGCGGTTTAAGCTAAAAATGGGAAATAGCTGCGACAAGTGGCTTTTCTGATCTATTTTTCATTAATGTTAAAAGTGAATAATGGAAGTCTTGAAAAATCACCTCACCCCATATTCGCGAATAAACACCAAAATTTGTATTATCTTGCACAGTCGTTTTTAAAGTTAAAATCGTATTGCCGCTTTTATCTTCACTTAACGCATACCCACCGTAAAGAGGTGAAAAGTATTCGCCGCCTAGTTTTACATGTTTATCGAGTGCATCATCGGGAATAGCATCAGGGTCTATCTCAAATCTATAAAGCATCTGTTTATTTGGCTGCCAATCCGTAATCACTTCTTTAAATGCAACTCCTTTTTGCCATTTACTCGTTCTAACAGCCCCAACACCCGTAGCATTCATATTTGCCTCTAAAGGTTTAGGTACACCTATTAATTGGGTAAGCGAAAATGGCAATTCTTGTGGCTCTATGGTGCTTACATTTGCAAGCTGCTGCCACACACGGTTTATAGGCGCTTCAATAACTATAGAGTTGGTGACTTCGTACGTTTTTGATAAGTGTAAATAATTTACCTCAATAGGTGAGAGCAATACAGGAAGTAAAGCTATTGAAAGTAAAGGCCGGTTAGCGTTTTTTGTCTGACGTTGTTTAATAAAGCCTGCCAGTAAACCACCCATACTTGCAAAGAGCATAAAGGCAGGCAAAGCCATTGCCACACAAATACTGCCTTCCAGCAGTGTAATAACGCTTACAAGTAAAAAAACAAAAATTGGCTGCCAAGCAATTGTCACCATTTGCCTTTTAGTTAATGTTTTTGAGCTTTTAAATTCAAAGTGAATACGAATATAGCCAATTGCAACAGGCACTAAAAACATAAAGGAAATAGACACAAGGCTACTTAAATTATAAGTATCTAATAGCTCTACAAACAGCCGCATAAATATGCCGTAAAGCGTACCGAGTAAAATACCAATTGATTTAGGGGATTGAATTTGCATTATATTTCTTATTATTTTAGTAACCATTGAACCTAGCAGATGCACTATTTCAGTTCAATTAAAATACACAGACTACTACTTAGACTAAAGGATAACAGCTCTGCTTTTATAATGTTTTATCTACTTAGAACAAGCAAAAAAACACATAAGCATCTGATTTATAATCAAATAAAATTAAATTCATTTTATAAATAAAACTACCAACTCGCAGGTTTAGCGTTAAATAAAGCCATACACGACCTTTTGCCTATACATTCCTGAGTAAAAGCTGATCTACCCTGCTCCTTTACTATTCATTTGCTTTAACAAAAGCCGTATTAATAAATAAGCAACGAGTAACAGGAGGGACTATGTCAGTAACCCCAAAGGGTAACGAGCCAGAAAAAACAAGCGCATCGCACGAAGATGATGCCAACAGCTATCAAAATAAGTATAAACCAAGTTCAGAGTTTAATACCCGTGACGAATATTTAGAGCACGAGCTGCAAATTATGCAGCCTAAGCGCTGGCGGCCTAATTTACCATTTAGAGACTACCGCTTTGAATTTGAAGACACGATTCCAGCTATGGCGGGCACCATTGGTAAAGTAGTTATGGTGGGGGCTATTGCCGCTACTTTTGCAGCGCCACTAGGTTTAAGTGATGCGTTTGTTTTAGAGAACGTACGCTATGAATTACTCATTGTTTCTATTTTTATTATTTTGTTTTCGGGCTTTATTTTACCCACGGCTAACTTAGCCGGTACTCACGGCCCACTTATTCCTCTTATTCCTATTGTGGTTGCCGCTGGCGGCCACCCTATGGCGTTTGGCTTACTCATTGGTGCCTTTGGCTTTATTTTAGCGATAACCAAAGGAGGGAGTTTGCTGGCACGCTTAACCAGTAAGGGGGTGTGCGGGGGCTTACTCATATACTTAGGCTTTATTGGTACTATTTCGCAGGTTAAAAAGCTATTTGCATGGGCTGAGGCCATTGATATGGCGCACATAGCATTCATTGTTATTTTGGCCACCATTTTATTATATGCGTTACTTGAGCATTTTAAAAAGCGCTGGCTAGCTGTGCCGCTTAGCTGCCTTATTGGCGGTGTGGTTGCATTTGCATTAGGTGCCCCGTTTGAATTTAATACGGCACCGGGCTTACCAAATATGAACCCAGCTTATTGGTGGGGAGAAGACACAGGTTGGATGCTTGGCCTACCGACGCTTGAAAGCTTTGTGGTTGTACTGCCGTTTGCAGTATTAGCAGTGGCTATGTGGTCACCGGATTTTTTAGGGCATCAAGTTTTTCAAAAAATTAGTTACCCACAACGTACTGAAAAAGTACAAATGAACATAGACGATACCATGCTAAGCGCATCAGTTAGACAAACCTTTGGTTCACTTGCTGGTGGTGCTAACTTTACCTCATCGTGGGGGACTTACATTGTACCTGCTGCGATTGCTAAACGTCCTATTCCAGCGGGCGCCATTTTAACAGCCGTATTTTGTATTATTGCGGGTTTATGGGGTTACCCAATGGATTTAGCCATTTGGCAACCAGTGCTTTGTGTTGCGCTTATTGTTGGTGTGTTTATTCCGCTGCTTGAGGCGGGTATGGAAATGACACGCGAAGGTAAAACAACGCAATCGGCCGCAATAGTGGTATTTGCGCCAAGCTTGGTTAACCCTGCTTTTGGTTGGTCACTAACTATGCTGCTTGATAACTTAGGCTTAATTGGCTGTAAAGAGCGCAGTGCTAATTTAACTAAAATGAGCCGCTGGGTTATTCCGCTAATTATGTTTGTGGTTTTAACTACCGTTATGGCTATTGTTGGTATGCTGCCAGGTATACCTGCGCTAATGGCTGATTTTAGACATTAATTTAGGGTATAAAAAAGCGCGGCTGATATACTCAGCCGCGCTTTGTTTTCATATGTAATTTAATTATTTAGCATTACTTACTGCCAAGGGCGCTCAGCAGCAAGTTGTTTTTCAAACGTATCAATTTGTGGATTTAGCGTTTCGGTAACACCAATAAAATCTAAACCACTTAATAAACGTTCCTTTACGTCTTTACGAATATCAAAACTAATTGGCGCAAATTTATCGCTTGTTAGTGTTTGGTTTTCAAGATCAATTTGAATGTTGATATTGTCGTGCTGCTCGCTAAGTACAAACAATTGCTCAAGCGTGTCGGCTGGTAGCGCAATGGCTAACATTTGGTTGTTACCGCAGTTATTAAAGAAAATATCAGCAAAGCTTTCTGCTAAAATTACTTCAAAACCATATTGCTTAAGCGCCCACGGTGCATGCTCACGTGATGAGCCACAACCAAAGTTGTCGCGCGTTAATAATATTTGCGCGCCTTGGTAGCACGGGCGGTTTAAAATAAAATCAGGGTTTGGTTCGCCGTTTTCTAGGTAACGCCAATCGTAAAACAGTGCTGCATCAAAGCCATCACGGCTAGTTGACGTTAAAAACTGCTTAGGAATGATCTGGTCTGTATCTACATTGTTTTTATCAAGTGGGGCCATTAAGCCACTAAAAAATACGCTCATTAGGCTTCTCCTCTAATATCAACAAAGTGGCCATGTATAGCAGCTGCAGCCGCCATTGCAGGACTTACTAAATGCGTACGCCCGCCACGACCTTGGCGGCCTTCAAAGTTACGGTTAGACGTAGATGCACAGCGCTTACCCGCTTCTAAGCGGTCGTCGTTCATCGCTAAACACATAGAACAACCCGGCTCGCGCCACTCAAAACCTGCCGCTTTAAAAATATCGGCTAAGCCTTCGTCTTCCGCTTGCTTTTTAACAAGGCCAGATCCCGGTACAATTAACGCCTCTATGCCAGCTACAACTTGCTTACCTTCAACAATTTTTGCCGCTGCACGTAAATCTTCAATACGGCTATTAGTACACGAACCAATAAATACCGTATCTACTTTTGCGCTTGATAATTTATCGCCCGCTTTTAAGTCCATGTATCTAAGTGCACTGCGTATAGCATCGGCTTTAATTAAATCTGGTTCTTGGTCAGGATCTGGTATGCATTCATCAACGCCAATTACTTGCTCTGGGCTTGTGCCCCAGGTAATTTGTGGCTGAATATCGTTAGCTTCAAGCTCAACAACTAAGTCAAACTCAGCGCCTTCATCTGTCTTTAAGGTTTCCCAGTACTTAACTGCGGCGTCAAAGTCAGCGCCTTTAGGCGCAAATGGGCGGCCTTTTAAGTAATCATATGTAATTTGATCTGATGCTATTAAACCCGCTTTAGCACCCATTTCAATGCTCATATTACATAGCGTCATACGTGCTTCCATTGAAAGTGCTTCAATGCCTTCACCACAAAATTCAGCAACATAACCTGTGCCACCAGCAGTACCTAATTTACCAATAACCGCCATTATTAAATCTTTAGAGGTTACCGTTGGGCGAAGCACGCCGTTAATTTGAATTTTTAACGACTTTGCCTTTTTTTGCTGTAGTGTTTGCGTAGCTAATACGTGCTCAACCTCAGACGTACCAATACCGTGTGCTAATGCGCCAAACGCACCATGCGTAGAGGTATGGCTATCACCACATACAATGGTAGTGCCAGGCAAGGTAATACCTTGCTCAGGCCCCATTACATGCACAATACCTTGGTTAATTGAGTTTAAATCGTAAAGTACAATGCCAAACTCTTTACAGTTAGCATCAAGTGCCATTAACTGGTTTTTAGATACTTCGCTTGCTGCATCAAGTGATCGGCTTTTAGTCGATACGTTATGATCCATTGTTGCAAAGGTTTTTTCTGGGCAACGTACCGTACGGTTTTTTTCACGTAGGCCTGCAAAAGCCTGTGGTGATGTCACCTCGTGTACTAAATGACGGTCAATATAAAGTAAATCAGTTTGCTCGTTTATGCTGGCAACGGTATGTGCTTGCCAAATTTTGTCGTATAACGTTTGGGCCACTTGCTAATTCCCTACTTTGTTAAGTCGCAGCATAACGGTGCTGCGATTTATATATTAAATACGTGAAACGATGGCAGCTGCCACATCGCTTGTGCTGTATCCACCTTGTGGGTAGATATCTGGCGTGCCAACGCCTGCTTCTACGGCTTCGGCTACGGCTTTTTCAATGGTGCGCGCAGCTTCGTCTTGGCCTAATGAGTAACGTAGCATAAGTGCAGCACTTAAAATTTGTGCAATCGGGTTTGCAACGCCTTTGCCTGCAATATCTGGTGCTGAGCCACCGGCTGGTTCGTATAAACCAAAGCCCGATTGATTCAAGCTGGCCGATGGTAATAAGCCCATTGAGCCTGTGATCATCGCACACTCATCTGACAAAATATCACCAAATAAGTTATCGCAAAGTAGCACGTCAAACTGGCTAGGCTGTTTAACTAATTGCATAGCTGCGTTATCTACGTATATGTAATCTAGGCTTACTTCTGGGTAGTCTTTGCTTACTTCGGTAACTACTTCACGCCATAATACGCTTGATGCAAGCACGTTTGCTTTATCAACCGACGTTACATGGTTACTACGTAATTTTGCTGCTTCAAAGGCAAAACGGGCAATGCGTTCAATTTCTTTACGCGAGTAAGTTTGTGTATCAAATGCAGCTTCTTCAGCGCCTTCGCCGCTTCGGCCTTTTTCACCAAAGTAAATGCCGCCAGTAAGTTCGCGCACACATAAAATATCAAAGCCTTTTTCGCTAATATCTGCACGTAATGGCGATGCTGCGCTAAGCGCCGGTAAAAGCTGTGCTGGGCGTAAGTTACAAAACAAACCAAAGTGCTTACGAAGCGGTAAAAGCGATGCACGCTCAGGTTGCTCATTAGGTGGTAGGTTTTCCCATTTTGGGCCACCTACCGAGCCAAATAAAATGGCATCGGCGTTTTCACACGCGCTTAGCGTTTTTGGTGGTAATGCTTCACCAAATTCGTCAATGGCTGCGCCACCAATAGCATGATGCTGACGGTTCAGGGTAAAACCAAACTTATTGCTTACAGCATCAAGTACTTGCTCTGCTGCTGCCATTACTTCTGGGCCAATACCGTCGCCTGCTAATACGGCAATGCTGTAGTTTGTTTTACTCATCCTGCTTTCCTTTGTTGTTTTAAATCAGACACTTTTTGTGCACGATAAATTAAGTTGTAAACACGGATCATGGCGCGTACCGACGCCTCTACCACATCCGCAGCAATACCCGCACCGTGATAAGGGCGGCCATCGTATTTAGCAATAATGTTTACTTGACCAAGCGAGCTTGCGCCTTGGCCAGTGGCTTCTAAATTGTATTCAATCATTTCAACGCTCATACCAGTTAAGCGCTCAATAGCCGCAAATGAGGCTTCAACAGGGCCATTACCTGTAGCAGCTTCTTGTTTTGCTTCGCCATCAATTAACATCCCAATGGTAGAGCTGGCTACCGACTGTGAGTTAGACGCTGAGTTTACAAACTCTAATTGGTATTTTTCGTCTTTGTCGTTAATTTGATTAAAGTAAATCATGGCTTCAAGGTCGTAATCGTATACGGTACCTTTTTGATCAGCTAACGCTAAAAAGCTCTCGTATAAGCTGTCCATATCGTAGTCAGCTTTTTGATAACCTAACTCTTCTAAGCGGTGCTCAATAACATGACGGCCCGAACGCGAGGTCATATTTAATTGGTTATTTGGCACACCGACGCTTTCTGGCGACATAATTTCATAAGTATTTTGCGCTTTTAATACGCCATCTTGGTGAATGCCCGAGCTATGTGCAAAGGCGTTTTCGCCCACAATAGCTTTATTTGGCTGTACCGGCATATTACAAATTTTTGCCACCTGGCGAGATGCGCGATAAATTTCTTCGCTTTTAATATCAGTGTGTACTTTTAAGTGGTCTTTGCGCATTTTCATGATCATCGCCACTTCTTCAAGCGAGCAATTACCCGCACGCTCACCAATACCATTTATTGTACATTCAATTTGGCGAGCACCTGCTTGTACCGCAGCTACCGAGTTAGCCACAGCTAAACCTAAATCGTTATGACAATGTACACTCAAACGCGCTTTATCTATATTTGGCACATTATTCATTAAATGGCGGATCATTGCAGCGTATTCGTCTGGCGTAACAAAGCCAACGGTATCTGGTAAATTAATAGTAGAGGCACCCGCATTTATGGCCTGTTCAACAATTTTACATAAATCCCAATGCGGCGTTCGCCCTGCATCTTCACACGAAAACTCAACATCATCAGTGTAGTTACGCGCTAATTTAATTGATTTAACCGCCATTGCAGTTGCGTCATCTAGGCTCATGCGTAATTTATGTTCAAGGTGCAAAGGGCTTGTGGCAATAAAAGTATGAATACGGCTTTGCTGTGCTGTGCGAAGTGCTTCGCCACAGGCTTCAATGTCTTTAGCAACAGAGCGTGCTAAACCACAAATAATCGGGCCTTTTACTTCGGTTGCAATACGTTGCACTGAGCGAAAATCAGCAGGGCTAGAAACCGGAAAACCCACTTCCATCACATCAACATTCAAGCGGCTAATAGTATGCGCTAACTGAATTTTATCGTCTTCTGTAAGGCTTGCTTTAAGTGCCTGCTCGCCATCACGTAAGGTGGTATCAAAAATCCATACTTTATCTTTGTCTTGCATAACTGCCCCTCATTCCTCTATTACCCAAATTTCAATTTATCCCAGCCGCGAGATAAAAAAAACCCCGCAATTGCGGGGTTTTTAATGTTTAACTCGATGCAAACACACTAATCCCCGCTCACTGACCATAGCAGTAAGAGGTTAAGTTTTAGTGTAATTAAACGAATATTTTGCATCTTGTTTCTTGTGTGTGTGTTCAGTGAGGCCTATTTTTAACATTACAGCGCAGTGGGTGCAAGCATAAATATTCCACACAACATATTTAAAACCGAAGCAAATAGAAATTTAAATCTAAAAAAAACCAATTTAAAGAATAAAAAAAACAAAAACAGATGCACTTATGCTTAATTTAATAAGCGCTTTAGAATACTCTGCTTATATTAACTTTTTGCTATTTTTTTAAGCTACGCTTCTTTATTTGTTTCTCTGATGTAATGCCCTGCACCGCGGGTAATATAACGCAGCTGCCAAATAACACGCTCAATTAATTCATCACGTTGCTGGCCTTCAATGTCGAGTGCTTCAGCGCCGGCATTAAATACCAGTGTTACCATGGCTTCGGCCTGAATATAAGCGTGAATTGAATCACACTTGGTTTCGCTTTCTAAATAATGCGCAAGCTCTAAAATAAAGTGTTTTACCTCACGCGCTACGGCGGCTCTAAAGGCTTTTGAGGTGCCAGAACGTTCGCGCAGCAGTAATCTAAATTGGTTGCTTGAGTTATCAATAAACTCCATAAAGGTAACAACCGAGGTATTTATTACGCTACCACCACTGGCTATACGTCTGCGAGCTTGGCGCATAAGTTGGCGAAGGGTTAAGCCTGCTTCGTCGACCATGGTTAAACCTAGTTCGTTCATATCTTTAAAGTGGCGATAAAAAGAGGTGGGGGCAATACCGGCTTCGCGGGCAACTTCGCGTAAGCTTAAATTTGAAAAACTATGATCAGCACTTAGCTGATTAAATGCCGCCTCAATTAAGGCTTGTCGTGTTTTTTGCTTCTGTTGTGCTCTAACACCCGACATCCACAGCTCCCTGAGTAATTTTATATGAAGTTTTAATGATAATTAGCCTAATTGTCTAGTCTAATACTTGACGACAAGAGATTGAAACACTATTTTAGCTTACAGTTGTACGCTGAGAGTAAATACGATGAATAAACCACCAATTATTTGGACGAACGTCCTGTTTTTTAGCCTAACCTTTTTGGCGGCTGTCACACTTGTACCTTGGTACGGCATTAGCTACGGATTTACCAGCGCACATTGGATTGCATTTGTAGGCTGCATGTTTTACGCGGGCCTATCTATCACTGCCGGATACCACAGATTATGGGCGCACAAAGCGTATAATGCACACCCTGCAGTTGAATTTATTTTTGCACTTGGTGGCGCTTTTGCTTTGCAAAACAGCGCACTACACTGGAGTAGCGATCATCGCATACACCACGGTCAAGTAGACGACCCAGTAAAAGACCCATACGCTGCCACAAACGGTTTTTGGTACAGCCACATAGGCTGGATGCTTCGTGATTACCAAGGCGATAGTTATAGCGACTATAGTAACTGCCGCGACTTACAACGCAATAAAATAGTGATGTGGCAACACAAACACTACTTAAAGCTTGCTATTGCTATGAACGTAGGCCTTCCACTAGCTCTTGGATTTTTAGTTGGCGATGTATGGGGCATGTTAATTTTAGCCGGCTTACTACGCTTAGTATTAAGCCAGCACTTTACTTTTTTTATTAACTCAGTTGCTCACATTTGGGGCTCACGCCCATACACTGAAAAAAATACAGCACGTGATAACGGCTTTTTAGCTTTATTTACTTATGGTGAGGGATATCATAACTTCCACCACATTTTTGCAAGCGACTACCGTAACGGTATTAAGTGGTTTCATTACGATCCAACCAAATGGATGATCCGCTCTTTAGCTGCTATTGGTTTAGCTAACAAATTAAAGCGCACACCCGTTGAACGTATAGAAAAAGCCAAAGCAGAAACGCTAATGAGTAAAACGCAAACTCGCCTTGCAAAATTGCCTTTAGCCCAAGATAAGCTTACATTATTACAACAAGAGTACGATTTACTGCTGAAAAAACTGCAAAATTATTGTTCACTACAAAAACAAGTGTTAGAAGTTAAAAAAAATAACATGGCAAAGCAGTGTGAACAATCAGCATTAATGGCACAATACCATGAGTTGGAAGCCGCCTGGGAAAATCAAAAACAGGCATGGCTAGCACTTAATGCGAGGTTATTAAAAGCCTCTTTTAATTAATTTAGGAGTGGCTGTGGCCAAACAACCAGAACAAAAAAAAGTACCCGTGACATACCAATATGACGCAATAATTATTGGCACGGGTCCTGGCGGTGAAGGTACCGCTATGAACCTTTCAAAAAACGACAAAAAAGTAGCGGTTATTGAACGCCAAGAAACAGTAGGCGGCGGTTGTGTGCATTGGGGTACTATTCCTTCAAAAGCACTACGTCACTCGGTTAGTCGCTACATTGAATATAAAGCAAACCCGTTGTTTAATGTTGGCGAGCGCCCTAGCCGCTTAACGTTTCCTGATATTTTACGTCATGCAAGTTCGGTTATTTCAAAACAGTCTAATTTACGTAGTAGTTTTTACGATCGTAACCGCATTCATATGTTTCAAGGCGACGCGAGCTTTGTAGATAAGCATACTATTGAAGTTAAACGTAATGACGGCTCAACAGAGCGATTAACAGCTAAAACAATTGTAATCGCCACCGGCTCACGCCCTTATCGTCCACCAGAGGTAGACTTTAGCCATTCTCGTATTTACGAAAGTGACACTATACTCGGCCTTGAGCACGACCCACATCGCGTACTTATATACGGCGCGGGTGTTATTGGCTGTGAGTATGCTTCTATTTTTAAAGGCTTAGGTGCTAAAGTTGATTTAGTTAACACCCGCGACCGTTTACTTGCCTTTATGGATGCTGAAATATCAGATGCGCTAAGCTACCACTTTTGGAATAGCGGTATTGTTATTCGCCATAATGAAGAGTTTGATCGTATAGAAACACGTGATGACTGCGTTATTATGCATTTAAAATCGGGCAAGCGTGTAAAGGCTGACTGTATTTTATTTGCCAATGGTCGTACCGGTAATACTGATACACTGAACCTTGAAGCCATTGGCTTAAAAGCTGATAGCCGTGGCCAACTCAAAGTGAACGAAACATACCAAACAGAAATCGATAATGTTTACGCAGTAGGCGATGTTATTGGTTACCCAAGTCTTGCCAGCGCAGCGTTTGACCAAGGCCGTATAGCTGCTGATGCGATTGCCTGCGGTAACTGCGATGACCGCCTGATTATTGATATTCCGGCAGGTATTTATACGATTCCAGAAATGAGCTCTGTAGGTAAAACAGAGCAAGAGCTTACAGCAGCTAAAGTACCTTATGAAGTTGGCCGTGCTCAGTTTAAGCATTTGGCTCGCGCGCAAATTGCTGGTACTGAAGTAGGTAGCTTAAAAATATTATTCCACACCGAAACCAAAGAAGTACTTGGCGTACATTGCTTTGGTGAACGTGCCTCTGAAATTGTTCACATTGGCCAAGCCATTATGGAACAAAAAAATGGCGGCAATAATATCGATTACTTCGTAAATACCACATTTAACTACCCAACGATGGCTGAAGCCTACCGTGTTGCGGCACTAAATGGTTTAAACCGCTTATTTAAATAATTGTATTTGGATAAAGAAAAAAAAAGCCCGCTATTAAGCGGGCTTTTTTATCATTGATGCATAAAACACATTATACCAACCCGCAATAATACTTAATCATTCTGCGGGGCTAAACGTGTCGCTACCTGCGTTAAAAATTCTCATTTAGAACAACTAAATAGCGAATTTTTTGCCTAGCTATCAACACGTTTTTCCAGCCTCAAAATAGATCACTTAATTAAGCGAATTGGTATTATTTATGATACTTAGCACTTAATTCGTGCACTGCGTTGATAAATACACCGGCGTTTTCAGGATCTACATCTGGTGTGATACCGTGGCCTAAGTTAAACACGTGGCCATTACCTGCACCAAAGTCTTCTAAAATAGTGCCTACTTCTTGGCGTATACGATCTGGTGTACCGTGAAGCATTGACGGGTCCATATTACCTTGTAGTGCTACTTTATCGCCTACACGGCGTTTAGCATCGCTGATATTAATAGTCCAATCTAGACCTACTGCATCACAGCCTGTTGCTGCTATTGCTTCAATCCATTGGCCACCGTTTTTAGTAAACAGGGTCACTGGTACTTTACGACCATCGTATTCGCGAATTAAGCCATCTACAATTTTATGCATGTATTGCAATGAAAACTCGTTGTAATCGCGCGGGCTTAATACACCGCCCCACGAGTCAAATACCATTAGTGATTGTGCACCCGCTTTTACTTGCGCGTTTAAGTAATCAATAACCGAATCAGCGAGTTTATCTAGTAATAAATGAAGTGTTTGCGGCTCTGCAAACGCCATTTTTTTAATCTTACCAAATACTTTACTGCTACCGCCTTCAACCATGTATGTTGCAAGTGTCCACGGTGAACCCGAAAAACCAATTAATGGTACTTCACCTTTAAGTTCACGACGAATAGTACTTACTGCATTCATTACATAGCCAAGCTCGTCTGTAGGATCGAGTTTTGGAATTTTTTTAACATCAGCAAGTGACGAAATTGGGTTTTCAAACTTAGGACCTTCGCCAGTTTCAAAGTACAAACCTAAACCCATTGCGTCAGGAATGGTCAAAATATCGCTAAATAAAATAGCGGCATCTAACGGGTAACGACGAAGTGGTTGTAGTGTTACCTCACAGGCAAGTTCAGCATTACGGCACAGGCTCATAAAATCGCCCGCTTGTGCACGTGTAGCACGGTACTCTGGTAAATAGCGTCCTGCTTGGCGCATCATCCATACCGGGGTTACATCAACAGGTTGTTTTGCAAGTGCACGTAAATAACGGTCGTTTTTTAATTCGCTCATAGCGTAAATGATCCTAAGGCTTATAGAAATTGTGCAAGATTGTACCACCATATCCATCGCCCCTCTATTGCTTAAGAGCGAAAAGACAACTTCCTGGTGCGAGATCACGTTTTGTTGCTATATTAGTCTGTTTTGATTACTAAATAAGCAAAAAGAACTAACAATAAAAACTTTTTGTTAATATGTTTGCAACATTACAAAAACCTTGTTATTGTTTGTCCAGCGTTAACAAAAACAACAATAAAAATCTTAAAACAATAAAAATAAAAGTTTTAAAATAATAACAATAAAAATTATCTCATAAAAATAAGAAAGCTTGTATAAACAAGTCACTGAAAGAAATTAGACCACCGTAACTGGTGGTTTTTTCTTGCCTGCAATAAAATTTCCCCGCCGGAATAACTTTTTAAAAACACAACCCTCTAGAAGGCTACTTTACTTGTTGATATACGCGCTAATTAAATATATCTTGATGTATATAAACCGATTATATTTTAATTAAAAAGACCAACCCAGCTAGGAGAACAATTATGCTGACGCGTGTAGAAAAAGCTCAACAAAAATGGGGTGGTAGTCACACAGTAATTGATAAATGGCTTAACGAACGCCAAGAACTTATTGTGTTGTATTGCAAGATTGCAGGCTTTTCGCCGTACGATAAAAAAGACCATGCGTTACCTGAGCCGCAAGTTATTGAGTCTTTTTGCCAACTTTTAATGGATTACCTATCGGCAGGCCATTTTGAAGTGTATGACGATATTGCAAAAGCATGTGAAAAAAAGGGTTTGCAAAGCCAAGAACTGGCAAATTCTATTTACCCGCGTATTTCTAGCACAACCGATGTTGCACTGGATTTTAATGATAAATACGCCGAAGTAGATAAAGAAGACTTATTAGCAGACTTCGATAAAGATTTATCAGTTATTGGTGAGGCACTTGAAGCTCGTTTTGCGCTTGAAGATGAGCTGATTGATAACTTGTTTTCTAATCACTAAGATTAATTAAGCACATTAAAAAAGGGACCTTAGGTCCCTTTTTTATTTGTACAATAAACTTATTATTGTGCAGGTGCTTCTTCGTTTTGAATTTCAAGTAATTCAACTTCAAATACTAATGTTGAATTAGCAGGAATTTTACCTAAATCGCGATCGCCATAAGCAAGTTCAGAAGGAATAGTGAACTTGTACTTAGAACCTACAGACATCAGCTGTAAACCTTCAGTCCAACCTGCAATTACGCGGTTAAGAGGGAAAGTTGTAGGCTCGTTACGAGCGTATGAACTATCGAACTCAGTGCCGTCTAATAGAGTACCTTTGTAGTGAACTTTAACTACATCAGTTGCTACTGGCTTTTCACCGTCGCCTTCGCTAAGTACTTCGTACTGAAGACCAGATTCAGTTACTGTAACGCCTTCTTTTTTAGCATTTTCTTCTAGGTATTTTTTACCTGCTTCTTTGCTTTTTTCAGACTCTACTTTTGCTTTTGCTTCTTGCTTAGTACGCACTGATGTATCTAGCTCGGTAAGTACTTCACGAATTTTTTCTTCGTCAATTTTTGCATTACCAGCAAGCGCATCTTCAAAACCACGAATTAAAAGTGCTTGGTCTAGTTCAATACCAATTTCTGATTTGTCTGCAAGATCTTTATTTAAAAAGTTACCTACAGATGCACCAATACCGTATGCTTGTTGCTGTTCTACAGTGTCTAATTTAACTTCAGCTTGTTCTTTTTTTGCTTCTTGATTACAAGCTGTAAGCGCTAAAACTGACGCTGCAATCAATGACAATCTAATCGTCTTTTTCATTTTAAATCTCCGACACACTTTGCAGTTGTCATTTTAATGTATTATTACTAGTTAAAGATTAACGGCCCACATGATAGGCTGCTTGTTTAATGACTAAATTTCACGTTGTTAGCTAAACTAAAAACATATCCAGTGATTAGACAAACAACCTAGGCCTTAAACGTGACCTAGTCTAACCTCTCAATCACGAAGAGTTAAGGGGAAATACCTGTAATATGTCGATATTTCGTACTTTTTTAATCGTATTTAGCTGTTTTTTAGCTATCGCCTGTACCGAAAAAAATCAGCAGGCTGTAGCAAGTTACGAACACGCCGCACAAGGTGCGTTTTCGTCAGCGCTTTCTAACGATGGTAAATACAGTTTGATCTCCTCTATCAACCATGGGGTCGCATTGTGGGATAATCAACAGCAAGTATTAAAATACCAGTGGTATCAGCAGCAATCGCAAGACAGTTTAGTTTATGCCGTTGCTATAGCGTTTGATAACAGCGTGGCTGTTACCGCAGAAAAAACCACCTTTGCCGTATGGGATATAACCACAGGCAAAAATAAAGGTTACTACGAAATACAAAAAGCCAGTATTCGTGATATCGCTATTAGTAACCAAGGTCGTAGTGTTTTATACGGCCGTAGTGATGGCGTTGTGGTTTTTATAAACCTCGAAACAGGACGTCGTATCGAATTTTTAGGCCATCAAGATAAAGTAAACACCGTTGATTTATCACCTAACGGGCGCTATGCATTGAGCGGCTCTAACGATTACGTTGCTTATTTTTGGGACACACGTACAGGGCAAGTAATTCATCGGTTTAATCACCCTACTCGTGTTACCCAAGTAACGCTTGACCCACAAGGTCGCTATGCATTTACCGCAGATAGTATGAAGCAAGCACATGTATGGAAGCTGACTACAGGTGACCTTGTGAGTAAACTGGCGTATATTGCGCGTCAGAAAATTTTTACTGCGGTACGCTTTAACGAACAAGGCACATTGCTCGCAACGGGTTCGCCTAATAAACGCGTTGATTTATGGCAATTGCCCAGTGGTGAAAAAATTCAAACTTGGCAAGTAACGCCACGCGAAGGCAGTAAGCCTAAATCGGCAGTGGTGTTAGATGTAACGTTTATACAAAACGGCAAGTCGTTGTTAACCGAGAGCTCAAGCGGTATCGCAGAGCGCTTTATTATACGAGAAGATAATGAACACAATTGAACATCGCTTAATGGAACTTGAAGCCAAGGTGGCTTTTCAAGACGAAACGATTGATATATTAAATGACGAGCTAAAAGCACATCAACAGCAGCTTGCAAAAATGAAGCGCCAAACTGAGCTACTAGCAGAAAAGCTAAAAGAGTCGCAGCAGCCATCGTTAATGTCGCAAATGCAAGAGCCTCCGCCACCGCATTACTAAGGTGGGTAAAAAATAAAAACCGGGTTAATCGCCCGGTTTAAACACACCAATTACTTGTTCAAATTGGCGAGTTGACGCCTGAACAGCATTATCGGGTTGCGACATTTTATGCCCACACTCAACACACTCTACTTTTTCAACATCATGTTCTCTGTATAGCATCATGGTATCCATGGCTTTACACTCAGGGCACGACGCACCAGCAATAAATCGCTTCTTTTGTCTCACAACATTTTTCCTGTGGTTTGAACTGTGGCTATTTTATCGTATAACTTCACCTGTTGATACGCTTGATAAGCGCATTAAGTTCTATGGTATGATAGGGGCAACTTAACAAGGGCACAGCAAAGTAACGCATTCATGATCCAAATCTCAGAAATAGAACTACTTCGTGGCGGTAAAGCCTTATTAAAAAATGCATCAGCCACTTTATTTCCAGAACATAAAGTTGGCCTTGTAGGTGCCAATGGCTGCGGAAAATCAACGTTATTTGGTTTATTAAAATCAGAACTACAGTTAGACGCCGGCAGCTGCAGCATCCCTAAAGATTGGTCTATCTCCTCTGTTAAGCAAGAAACTCCAGCACTTGAAATAAGTGCACTTGATTATGTACTGCAAGGGCATCCTGAATATTACGCATTGCGCATTGCCCTACGTGAAGCAGAGCGAACAAACGATGGCGATACACAAGCCAAAGTGCATATTCAACTAGAAAACATAAAAGGTTATAGCATTGAGTCAACTGCGGGCGAGCTATTACACGGCTTAGGCTTTGCCAATAATCAAATAGAAAACCCCGTTAGTGCGTTTTCAGGTGGTTGGCGCATGCGTTTAAACCTTGCTCAAGCACTAATTCGTGATGCCGATTTACTGCTACTTGATGAACCAACTAACCACCTTGATTTAGATGCAGTATATTGGCTTGAGCGCTTTTTACGCGCCTACACAGGCACCCTTGTACTTATATCGCATGACCGTGAGTTTTTAGATGCAGTGGTTGATCAAATTTGGCATGTAGATAAGCAACTTATTAATGTGTACAAAGGCAACTACTCGCAATTTGAGCGCCAAAAAGCAGAACGCTTACTACAGCAGCAAGCTATGTTTGACAAGCAGCAAGAGCAAATTGCACACCTTGAGCAGTTTATTACGCGCTTTAAAGCAAAAGCCAGTAAAGCCAAACAAGCACAAAGCCGCGTAAAAGCCCTAGAGCGTATGGAAAAGCTAGCTCCTGCTCATGCCGACTCACCGTTTAACTTTGAATTTGCAGAGCCTACAGCCCTTCCAAACCCACTTATGAGCTTAGATAAAGCGAAAGCGGGTTATGGTGAAGTCACTATTTTAAATAATATAGAGCTCAACTTAGTACCTGGTAGTCGCATTGCTTTACTTGGTAGAAATGGGGCAGGTAAATCAACGCTAATTAAACTACTCTCTGGTGACTTAGAGCCACAAGCAGGTAAGGTTGTGCAGCATCATGGTTTAAATATTGGTTACTTTGCGCAGCATCAACTTGAATCGCTTGATTTAAAAGCCAGCGCGATTACACATTTACAACGTTTAAACCCAAAAGCTACTGAACAATCACTACGTGACTTTTTAGGTGGCTTTGCCTTTATTGGTGATAAAGCTCTAGAGCCAGTAGCGCCCTTTTCTGGCGGTGAAAAAGCACGTTTAGTCCTTGCTATGCTGGTGTATCAAAAGCCTAACTTACTACTGCTTGATGAGCCTACCAACCACCTTGATTTAGAAATGCGCCACGCGCTAGTTATGGCACTACAAGGTTTTGAAGGCGCAATGGTTACCGTATCGCACGACCGCCATATGCTTAAAAACACCGCTGATGAGTTTTATTTAGTAGATGATGGCAAAGTAACTCAATTTGGCTACGATTTAGATGCGTATTATCAGTGGTTACTAAATGCGAATAAAGAAGCCGTTAAAGCCCAGCAAAATGATGAACCTAAAGCTAAATCAGGTATTAACCGAAAAGAGCAGAAACGCTTAGAAGCCGAATTTAGAAAAGCCATTCAACCGCTTAAAAAGCAAATTGAAAAGCTTGAAAAGCAACTAGACAAATACTCCGCAGAGCTTAGCGAAGTAGAAGTGGCCCTTGGCGATAACGAACTCTACAACGACGACAATAAAGCCCAGTTAAAAGAGCTAATTGCTAAACAAGCAACGCTCACACCTAAACTTAATGACATTGAAGAAGAGCTCCTTATGGCTCTTGAGGAAATGGAAGAAAAAGAACAGGCTTTTACCGATGAACTTGCTCAATAGCGACCGTTTTTGGCAATTTGCGTGCACCTTGTACGCAAAGCCTGGGCAACAACAAACCTTGCTGGCACTACAAAACCAGCAAGGTAAAAACGTTAATCTGTGTTTATTATTACTGTATTTAGACTCACTTAAACTAAGTATCACTGCCGAGCAGCTCAGTACTTTAATAGAGTCGATTGACGAATTTGATACGCAAGCACTTAATCCACTGCGCTCTGCGCGTAGCTATTTAAAAGCAAATCAGGAGACGATTGCTGACTACACAAAAATACGTGAAGAGTTATTAAGCGCAGAGTTAAAGCTTGAAAAACAGCAGCAGCAAATACTGATTGATACAGCGAATAAATTTGAATTTTTAGAGGTCGTGAAGCCAAATAATATTGAGCTGTATGTGAAAGCCACTTAGGCGGTCAGTTTTTATACTCTCTTCTAATGCTCATTCTTTTCTCTTTGTATAAAAGATTTTTAAGCCGATTGATTATAAAAAGCCTATAGGTGCTGCAGTAACTAACTAGCCCCTAAAACATGATCTACATCAACTTTACTTGGTTACTTTTTCCACTTAGGAAAATTATTTGATCTCGATCATGTTACGCCTTGCAAACTCGCCCTATGATTAACCCATCAACTGAACGAGGAGATTAATCATGAACGTATTCTTTAGAGACTTTTTTAGCGACCCTGTTTTATTTATGTCTTTTGGGATTTTAGGCGTAGTGATTTCTCTTTGCCTATTTTACGCTTTTTACTTTATTAAAAAGATTAGCGAGGCTGAAGTTCCCGAGCATCATTAAGCACGACGCACAAAGCGCCTACTCAGGTTACTGATTAGGCGCTTTTTATTTTATAAAGCGAAAAATTTGATACACTAGCTTTTCGTTTAATACAAAGTGCGTAGTACAAACATGATCTCTCAGTTCAAACCAGCATGGTGGATGACCAATCGTCACGTTCAGACCATAATGCCGCGTTTTTTCCGCCCATTTCACCATACTCGCTACGAACTTGAGCAGCTTGATACACCTGATGGTGACTTTATCGAGCTTGCTTGGTCGCTTCCACATAACGAAACAGCTCCACTTGCCGTTGTTTTACATGGTCTTGAAGGCAACATAAATAGCTTTTATGCCAAAGGCATGATGAAGGCCTTAAAAAAACAAGGTTATGCAGTAGTGCTTATGCACTTTAGAAACTGCTCAACTGAAGTAAATCGCCTTCCGCGCGCATATCACAGTGGTGATACAGCAGATTTAGCTTTTTTTATTGACCATTTACGCCAACAATTTCCAACTCGCCCAATTATGGCCGTAGGGTTTTCGCTAGGTGGCAATGTGCTGGCTAAATACTTAGGTGAAGAACGCGAAACATGCCCATTAAGTGCAGCAGCGGTAGTATCGGCACCTTATGACTTATCGTCATCAAGCGATGTTATTCGTAAAAGCTTAGGTAAAATTTACCAAAAATATCTGCTCGATAGAATGAAAAAGTCAATGCAACGCAAATTGCCGCAAATAAAGCAGCAAATACCGATTACTACCGACCAACTAATGGAAATTGACGATTTATTAGAGTTTGATAACCAGCTAACGGCACCATTACATGGCTTTGAAAACGCACACGATTACTACCGTAAAGCCAGCGCTATGCCGTACTTAAAAGACATCGCTATTCCTACGCTTATTATTCACGCTAAAGACGACCCAATGCTCTCTATTAAGGCCGTACCGAGTAGGCAAGATGTAAGTAAGCATGTTACGCTGTGCGTCTCAGAGAAAGGCGGCCACGTAGGTTTTATTAGCGGTAACAACCCTTTTAAACCTATATTTTGGTTAGAGAAAGCCGTGCCGTATTATTTTGGCCAACACATATTAAATAAAGCGAGTAACAAGCAGTAATGATTATCCCTTTTGAACAACTCGATAAAGACACTCTTTATAATTTAATTGAAAGTTATGTGCTGCGCGAAGGCACTGATTACGGTGAGCAAGAAATAACGATTGAAAGCAAAGTCGCTCAGGTTAACCAACAACTTAAAAGCGGCGAAGCGATGGTATTTTTTTCTGAGCTACATGAGTCAGTAACTATAATTTCAAAAGGCGAATTTAAAGCGCTACAAAGTGAAGAGCATCAAGCGCAGTCATTTGATTAAAGCGTAACACTTGTAACTTTTGAACTGAACGTACACAATGGCTTTTTACCCAAAGAGCCAAAACATGATAAAACTCAGCACTCTAGTGGTAGCCATATCACTAGCATTAACACCTCAAGCCTTTGCAGAGCAAGTAAAAAGCCCGTCAGACAAAGCAGTTAAACTTGCCAAAGACACTATTTTAATAGATACCCACATTGATGTGCCTTATCGTATACACGAAGGCTGGGTTGATGTAACTAAAGCCACAGCTGATGGCGACTTTGACTACCCTCGTGCTGTTAAAGGCGGTTTAAACGCCCCATTTATGTCGATTTATATTCCTGCGCATTTAGAGTTTGAAGGCAAAGGTAAAAGTTACCAGTTAGCCAATAAAATGATTGATAGTATGGAAGCCATCGCTCAGCGCGCCCCAGATAAGTTTGCAATTGCAACCTCAAGCGCTGATATTGAAGAGCAGTTTAAACAGGGCAAGCTGTCTATTGCGATGGGTATGGAAAACGGTTCACCAATTGAAGGCGATATGAAAAACCTTCAGCACTTTTATGACCGTGGTATTCGCTACATCACGCTAGCTCACTCGCAAAGCAATCATATTTCTGACTCTTCTTACGATATACGCCGTAAATGGAAAGGTTTAAGCCCATTTGGTAAAAAGCTTATCACTGAAATGAACAATGTAGGTATGTTAGTCGATGTATCTCATATTTCAGATGATGCGTTTTATCAAGTAATGGAGCTCTCTAAAACGCCGGTAATTGCCTCGCATTCATCGCTGCGTAAGTACACGCCAGGTTTTGAGCGAAATATGAATGACGATATGCTACTCGCACTTAAAAAGAATGGCGGTGTTATTCAAATTAACTTTGGCTCAAGCTTTGTTACCGCAAAAGCAGGTAGCTGGGGTAAACAGTTAAAAAGTTCAAAAGAGTCCGCTAAAAAAGAAGGCACCAAGCTAAGTAAAGATTTTGATGCTGCGTATCGCGCTAAAAACCCATACCCATATGCAAGTCTTGAACAGGTACTGGATCATATTGACCACGTGGTTGAGCTAATTGGTATTGATTATGTTGGTATTGGTTCTGACTACGATGGCGTGGGTGATTCACTGCCAATTGGTTTAAAAGATGTGTCTAGCTACCCTAATCTTGTTCAAGGTTTAATGGATAGAGATTATAGCGATGCTGATATCAAAAAGATTTTAAGTGGCAATTTATTAAGAGTGTTAAAACAAGCTGAAAAGTACGCTAAGAAACACTAGCGTGTCAGTTGTCAAAGAGTTTAATGAATAGCACGGCTTGAAGTCGTGCTTTTTTATGCCTTAATTATATTTAAATTACTTAAACTTAAACACAAACGTAGCCCTTTAAATTTAACTCCGAGCTACTGAAAGCTGATAGTTGATAGCTGAAAACTAAACGCTTTTCTTCAGACATTAAAAAACCCGAGGCTAAGCTCGGGTTTTTTAGTATTAATTAACTTAAAAGTTAACTATTACTCTACGATAGTTGCTACAACACCAGCACCTACAGTACGGCCACCTTCACGGATAGCGAAACGAAGACCTTCATCCATCGCGATTGGCGCGATTAGAGTTACTGTCATCTTAACGTTATCACCAGGCATTACCATTTCTACGCCATCTGGTAACTGTACGTCACCTGTTACGTCAGTTGTACGGAAGTAGAACTGTGGACGGTAACCTTTGAAGAATGGAGTATGACGACCACCTTCATCTTTAGAAAGTACGTATACTTCTGAAGTGAATGTAGTGTGTGGCTTGATTGAACCAGGCTTAGCTAGTACTTGACCACGTTCAACGTCTTCACGCTTAGTACCACGTAGAAGTGCACCAATGTTCTCACCAGCACGACCTTCATCAAGAAGCTTACGGAACATTTCAACACCAGTACAAGTAGACTTAGTAGTCTCTTTGATACCAACGATTTCAACTTCGTCATTCACGTTGATGATACCCGCTTCAACACGGCCAGTTACAACTGTACCACGACCTTGAATTGAGAAAACATCTTCGATAGGCATGATGAATGGCTTATCGATGTCACGCTCTGGCTCTGGAATGTAAGAATCTAGTGCTTCTGCAAGCTCTACGATTTTAGCTTCCCATTGCTCTTCGCCTTCAAGTGCTTTAAGTGCAGAACCTTGAATTAGTGGTAAATCATCACCTGGGAAGTCGTACTCAGAAAGAAGTTCACGAACTTCCATTTCTACTAGCTCAAGTAGCTCTTCGTCATCAACCATGTCACATTTGTTCATGAATACGATGATGTAAGGTACGCCAACTTGGCGAGAAAGTAGGATGTGCTCACGAGTTTGTGGCATAGGGCCGTCAGTCGCAGCTACTACTAAGATAGCGCCGTCCATTTGAGCAGCACCAGTGATCATGTTTTTAACATAATCGGCGTGACCAGGACAATCTACGTGTGCGTAGTGACGAGTTGGCGTATCGTACTCAACGTGAGAAGTTGAGATTGTGATACCACGCTCGCGCTCTTCTGGAGCGTTATCGATTGATGCGAAATCTTTAGCAACACCGCCGTATACTTTTGCAAGTACGTTAGTGATTGCTGCAGTTAGTGTAGTTTTACCGTGGTCAACGTGGCCGATTGTACCAACGTTTACGTGCGGTTTTACGCGTTCAAACTTTTCTTTTGCCATGACGGAACCTATCAGTTTTGTGTATCTAAATTACATATGAAAATAATCCACCAAAGGTAGATTAAGTAAATTTTTTCAAATAGTATTTTCTGACAGATAAAGGAAGTAATCAAGGAGATTCTTAGGACTGGTGCTGATAGGCAGAGTCGAACTGCCGACCTCACCCTTACCAAGGGTGCGCTCTACCAACTGAGCTATATCAGCAACACAAGAACTGGAGCGGGCAGCGGGAATCGAACCCGCATCATCAGCTTGGAAGGCTGAGGTAATAGCCATTATACGATGCCCGCATAAAAATCTGTTCTTAAACTACCTCTAACCGTCAAGAATAAAGTGGTGGAGGGAGCTGGATTCGAACCAGCGAAGGCTGAGCCGTCAGATTTACAGTCTGATCCCTTTGGCCGCTCGGGAACCCCTCCACGATAATTCTCTACTAATTCACTTCCGGTAAAAGGAAAGTGGTGCCGACTAACCGAGTCGAACGGTTGACCTACTGATTACAAGTCAGTTGCTCTACCAGCTGAGCTAAGTCGGCACTGCTTTAGTACGGGGCGAGATATTAGAGTAAGGTTTATTGGGATGCAACAATAAAATTAAAAAAAATGTAATTTTTTACCTCAAATGCTCACAATTCATGCAAAACAGTGGTTTTTTATACTTTTTGGACGTTTTTACTCAGGTCGCGCCAATAATTTAAGCCTTTCATAACAAGTAGTGAATCAAAAATACTTCCCGTAAATTGTTGCTGTAATAACGCGCCATAACCACCAGCAAAGATTATTTTAGGTATTTGGGAGCAATTATTCTGTACCAAATGATGCTTTGCTCGCTCTATTGCTCCAATTGTTGCTACTAAAGCGCCATTTTTTAATCCGTTAGGAGTGTTTTTCCCTAGCTTATCTTCAAATGGTGTAGTGCCATCATCAAATACGCGTTGAGTATTTTGCGTTAAAGAGGTGGTCATCAAATCAAGGCCCGGTAAAATCCACCCGCCTAAGTGAACACCATTATCAGCAAGCACATCAATAGTGGTGGCGGTACCTGCATCAACAATAATGCACGGCGTATCTGGGTAAAGTGTAAAGCCTGCTATAAGTGCAAGCCATCTATCTATACCTAAATTGCCAACTTGATCGTATGCACAGCTAAGCTTGCCTAATTGTTTTGTTACGTTGGCTTCAAAACTAGGAACGCCGTGTGTGCTTGCTTGTGCAAGTAACTCTGCCATTAATTCGCTTTTGCCTACGCAGGCATAAACAACTTCAGTTATGTGCTGCCAAGGTAAATTGTTTATATTTGCAGGCTGTGCTTCCTGGTTTTGCCAAAGCACTGCTTTTAATGACGTATTGCCTACGTCGATGAGTAATCTCATGGTTGTGCCTTTCTTAGCGAAACTTCTCCGCCGTAGTAACTTTTTACTTCGCCGTCTTGGCGAATACGAATACCACCTTGTGGGTCTATGCCTTCACAGATACCACGCCAACTTCTATGACCTGTGTTGAGCTCTATCTGCTCTCCTGCAAAAGCATTTAACGCATTCCATTGTTCGTACATTTCTTGTAAACCACTTTGGCTGTACTGTAATAAACGCTTTTCTAAATAATACGTTAGTGAAGCCACCAGCTCATTTTTATATAGCTGTTGAGTGTGCTGATTTAAATCTGTCCATGCCTGATCTATATGTTGGCTAAAGCTTTCAGGCATTTGTAGGTTTATGCCTATACCTATAACTAGCTGGCAAGGTCCTTGTGGTTGCCCGTCTAGCTCAACTAATACGCCAGCAAGCTTTTGCTTATTTATATATATATCGTTTGGCCATTTCAGCTCTACGTCAATTTGGTATAACGCTTTAATTGCATCATAAACAGCAAGACCTACCGCAATTGATACACCCATAGCAGCTTGAAGCCCGTCATCTAAACGCCAAAAGTAACTGTAATACAAATTAGCACCGAATGGCGATTGCCAAACACGGCCACGTCGGCCACGCCCTGCCTGCTGCATTTCAGCCACAATGACCTTGCCCGATTCAAGCTCCGCTTTACTTTGTAAGCGGCGCATAAGCTCGCTATTGGTCGAATCGATAATAGGGTGCACTTCAACATTGGCCGTGCTCGCACCTAGTGCTTTGTAATGCTGATCAATTTGTGTTTTATTTAAAAGGCCTACTTGGCTATTCAAGCAATAGCCTTTGCCGGTTACTTTAAAAATGTCCAAACCCATTTCTTGTAACATTTTAATATGTTTACTAACCGCAGCTCGACTAATTCCAAGCTCTTCACCTAGCGCTTGCCCAGATACAAAACCACCTAGGTTGAGTGCATTTAAAATAGCGAGCTTGTTTCCATCTGGCGCTTTCATAGTATGGGCTCCATTTTAATATGGCATTCGCTGTGTGTATCAATTAAACGCACTTCATGCTCTAGCATAATGTTATAACGGGCATTTACCGCTTGCTGAATATGTTTAATCATCGTTATGAGGTCGCTTCCTTCACTATTTCCATGATTAACTAATACCAAGGCCTGCTGCATATGCACTTCAATACCCGCGACTCTATGCCCTTTTAAACCTACTTGATCAATTAGCCAGCCAGCCGCCACTTTATGGTGGCTTTGTCCATATTCATAATGAGGTAAATCCGCAAATTGCGTTAATAGCTCAGCTAAGTGCTGATTGGTGATAATAGGATTTTTAAAAAAGCTCCCAGCATTAGGCAATGTATATGGGTTAGGTAATTTACTATTACGCGTTTGTATAACTTGCTCAAACACAGCCGTTGGCGTAACACGACTAAGGTGCTGTAATGGTCCATAACTTAATACGGGTTGCCACTTTTTAGGCAATGCCAAATAAACGCGAGTGATCACCGCTTTATTTTTAAGTGAATGCTTAAATATGGAGTCTCTGTAGGCAAATTCACATTGTTCATTATTAAGTGTGTGCATAGCCTTAGTGGTTATATCAAAGTACTCTACCGACTCTACAAACTTTGCAATTTCAACACCATAAGCACCAATATTTTGTACAGGTGATGCGCCAACAGTACCTGGTATAAGTGCTAGGTTTTCAAGCCCTGGGATGTCTCTATCAAGCAAATAACTTACTAATGCGTGCCAATTTTCGCCTGCGGCAACACTTATTAAAAAGTCATCTTTTCGTTCAGTAACTTTAATGCCTTTGGTAGCCATTTTTATTACTGTACCTGTGTAATCATTTAAAAAAACGGTATTGCTGCCCTCACCTAATAAGCAAAATGGGGGGCTAAAGCTTTGTGCTTTAAGTTGCTCAAGCTGAGTAATTTCAACAAAATGCTGGCATTGGCTGTTTAATGCAAATGTATGTAAGGAGTGTAATGAATACGCCACAAAGCTCTCTAAAGTTACCGGTAACTAATCGCAATAGTTTACCTCATCGTCGCAAATGTGGCACTAGATTGTAAAAATCACTCAACCCACTGTGGCAATCGTGATATAAAACTAGCACTTTTTTATTTGTGTTCAGGGTAATTATGAAAATTAAACCTCTTTTTTTAAGCCTCGCTATGGCAGGTATGTGTTCGCAAGCAATGGCTAGCGCGATAGACCAAAACTCGTATGCTAACCTCGATGATGTTGTGACTACTCACTTAAGCCTTGATTTAGATGTCGATTTTGCCGACAAGCAGTTAGAAGGTTTTGTTGAGCACACGCTAAAGTGGAATAATTCTAAAAGTAAAACACTGGTACTTGATACCCGCGATTTAGACATTGATAAAGTAATGTATCAAGACGACGATGGTAGCTGGCATAAAGCAGACTACACACTTGCTAAGCGTGACGATGTAAAAGGCTCTAAATTAACTATTAAGTTTAAAGATCAAGCAGCCAAAGCACGTATTTACTATAACAGTCGCCCAGAAGCATCAGGCTTACAATGGCTAACACCAGAGCAAACAGCCAGTAAAACACACCCTTTTATGTACAGCCAATCGCAAGCTATTCATGCTCGTAGCTGGATCCCAGTGCAAGATACCCCTGCAATGCGTGTAACGTATTCTGCGCGTATTCATACACCAAAAGATATACGTGCGGTTATGAGCGCCGACAATAAAGACGCACTTTACAAAGATGGCGACTACATCTTTGACATGCCACAAGCTATTTCACCTTACCTAATTGCTATTGGTGCGGGTAACTTAGAATTCAAAGCCATGTCGCGCCAAACAGGTATTTTTGCTGAACCTGAAATTTTAGATGCGTCGGTTGCTGAGTTTAACGACACACAAGCCATGATCAACAAAACCAACGAAATGTATGGTGAGTACGCATGGGGCCGTTACGACTTACTCATGCTACCGCCTAGCTTCCCATTTGGTGGTATGGAAAATCCGCGCCTATCGTTCATTACACCTACTGTAGTGGCAGGCGATAAAAGCTTAGTTAACCTAATCGCACATGAGCTTGCTCATTCTTGGTCTGGAAACTTAGTGACTAACGCAACATGGGAAGATTTATGGTTAAACGAAGGTTTTACCTCGTACGTTGAAAACCGCATTATGGAAGAAGTGTTTGGCCGTGACCGCGCTGTTATGGAACAAGCATTAGATTCTGCAGGTCTTCGTGCTCAGCTTAAAACGATTGATGCGCCAGATACCCGCCTTAACTTAAAACTTAATGGCCGCGATCCGGATGATGCGTTTAGCTCAGTGCCTTACACTAAAGGTCAGTTATTTTTAATCTACCTAGAGGAAAAATACGGCCGTGATAAGTTTGACCCATTTGTAAAAGCGTACTTTAAAGAGTTTTCGTTTAAATCGCTGACCACTGCACAATTTGTTACATACATTAAAGCTAACTTAATTGAAAAATACCCAGGCGTTGTAAGCATGGATAAAGTAAATGAGTGGATTTTTGAACCAGGTTTACCTAGTGATGCGCCAAACCCAACATCAGATGCGTTTGATAAAGTAGATACAGCAAGCGCAGCTTGGTTAAAAGGTGAGACTACCGCAGCACAATTACCAACAACCCAATGGACTGTGCACGAATGGCTGCATTTTTTAAATAATCTGCCACGTGATTTAAGCCTAGATAAAATGAGCGAGCTAGATAATCAATTTAACTTAACGCAATCAACTAACGCTGAGCGAGCTTTTGCGTGGTTTATGCTTGCTGTAGGTAATGGTTATCAGCCAATTTACCCTGCGCTTGATAAGCACTTATCAGGTATTGGTCGCCGTAAATTAATTGTTCCGTTATATAAATCACTCATCACTAACGGTAAAAAAGAGTGGGCACAAAGCGTGTACTTAAAAGCACGTCCGGGTTACCACCCACTTGCACAAGGTACTATTGACGCATTATTTGAATAAATAATAGCGTTAACTAAAAAGGGCCAAATTGAATTTGGCCCTTTTTTTGTACTATTTTACTTTGTTACTTTTTCTAAAAATGCTTTTCGCTCTGATGTCGTGGCTTGCTGCCACCAAAAGTCGAGCATCTGGGGTGCACTTGGCATTCCTTTTCCATTTATAGGCGCAATAGGCTTTATTGGCTGACTAGGGCGTGAAGGTCCGGCTGGAACTGTGTTTTGCATAGCAGGTTTATTACTTGCAAGCTGGGTATTAGAAACAACACTTAAAGGTTTCGCCACCGCGCTACTTTTTGCTTTTAAACTCACTTGTGGTGCTTCAGCGAACACTTTTGCAGACACTGCATTTTCAGCACGATTAAACACTAAGGTATAATCTTTACCTGCTTCAATGGTTACATTCACCCAAAACGGTTCTGACTCTACCACTTCGTGTGTATCGTAATCATCTTCGTATAAGTCTGTATATTTGAGTTTTAGTTGATAAGTACCCGGTGCAAGCTCTACATCATCAATACGGCTAAACAAAGAGCTTTCTAGCATACGATCACCCACTTGCAGTGGTACAAACTCTTCAGGAAAGTGAATATTTTCAGCGTTGGCAGAAAAACTAAGTAGTAATGCAACAGCACTACCTATTAAAATTGGTTTAAGCATATTAACTCCTTTATTTGATTTCAGTTTGACACCGCTTTGAAAGTTTGTCATTAGTGAGCTTAAATTTCGTACCACTTAATTAGGGACACAGCATGAGCCAAGAAACTATTTTTACTAAAATAATTAATAAAGAAATCCCAGCAGATATTATTTATGAGGACGAAGACACACTTGCATTTAAAGATATAAACCCGCAAGCCCCTTTTCACGCCCTTATTATCCCAAAAAAGGCAATTTCAACAATTAATGATATCACGCCTGAAAACTCTCATTTAGTGGGTAATCTATATGTTGTTGCCGCTAAACTGGCAAAGCAATATAACTTTAGCGATGATGGCTACCGCGTAGTAATGAACTGTAATGAGCATGGAGGACAAACTGTTTATCACATACATTTACATATGCTTGGCGGTAAAGAAATGGGCTGGCCACCGTATCAAAACATCAAAAAAGTAAATTAATTTAAAGTTTTTTATGAAAATATTCTGCTCAAATATTTAGTTACAAATGTTATGGCTTTTCATGATCATAAAGTAAAAAATAGTTACTTATTTGCAACATTTTATGTTTAAATAATCGTAAAATCGTATTTGTTCTTGAGTACATCGGCGACTTTCTAATACAAAAGGTCTGGAAGTCGTGATAAACTTAATCAGTCAGCTTTATAAAAGAGTATAAAAACATGAGCAGTTCAGCCTTTTTGTTATTAGATCAAGAGCCAATTAACACTATTGGTATTAACGTTTTAGAACCTTTGTTAAAAACGCAAGGCCTTGACGTAACCACTGGTACAAATATTTTAGATGTACCTGAAGGAACTCGACTTCTGTTTATTGAAACATCAAGTAAAGATGCGTGGGGTAAACTAAAAGAACAATTAGTAAACTTACGTACTAAATGCGATATCATATTATTTAATCTAGACGAAAACCCAGAGCTCGCTAATCGTGCGCTTTTAAGCGGTATTCGTGGTGTGTTTTACACAACAGATAACGCCGATGTATTAATGAAAGGTATTCGCTTACTACTTGAGGATCAACTTTGGTATCGCCGCGACATAATGTGTAATGCATTAAATCGTATGCTTCAGTTTAATAAAGATGCACTACATAAACTAACCGAAGGTGATATAGAACCAGTTAAACTTACTAAGCGAGAAAAAGCAATAATCTCACTAATGAGTAAAGGTTCTAAAAATAAAGAGATTGCAGAAGATTTAAGTATTAGCCCGCACACAGTTAAAACTCACTTATACAGCGCATTTAGAAAAACTAAATGTCGTAACCGTATTGAGCTACTCTCGTGGGCACAACAAAATATTCCAGATGAAATCCGTTAATCTAAATATTTGTTGATAACTTTAAAAACAGACACTTAAGTGTCTGTTTTTGTATGTGTAGTAAACTTGTTTAATATCATACTTTTTATTATTCTCAATTAAACCCCCTTTGCTGGAATATTAATGCTCGACTCTTTTACTCTGTTTTTTGCCAGCATTGCGATTATGATCGTCATGACTTTTCTTAACTTTTTAACATGGCGAACAAATAAAAACACTCCCGGCACGCTGCTTTATATTTTTTACCCCGTTTTATTGTTGGGCGCTGCAATAGGCTTTACCACAGTAGTAGAAAGCCACAACCTTGTTATTATTAGTATTGCTACTTTAATGATGTTTTCAGCGTCACTTGTACATTGCTTATCGTTGAGCCAATTTTTAAATTTCCGAGGCTTAAGCTTTAAATTGCTGTGTTCATTTACTCTTTTTAGCGCTGTAATGCTCATTTACTACTCATTTATAAACCCTTCCTTAGAAGAGCGAATATTAGCCTCAGATTTACAACACATAGCCGAAGCAATATTTTTACTTTATATTTTTATAAAGTATGCACGTAAGCCCTACCCCAATGGCAGTATTGTTTATATAACCATTTTAACTTTGGTTGCCTTTAGCTTTATTGGTCGCTCGTTTTTTATGGGCACTATTAACCAAGCAACGTTATCAGAAAGCGGTTGGTTTAGTTTATTACTCTTTTTGAATGGTGTTATTGCTCCTATGTTTTATGCCGCGGGCATGGCACTTTTATGTAATGAACGCAGAGAGCAAAACCTAAATCAATTAGCCGACAAAGCACAAAAAGATTTAGAAATACGTGGCTTGTTTTTATCAACGATTAGCCACGAAATACGCACCCCGCTTAATGGCATACTAGGCAGTGCGCAACTGGTCATGAACCAAACAAGTGATACACGTAATAAAGCCTACTGCGAAGCAATTATTAACTCCACCGAGTCACTCAATTTGTTAGTCGATAAAGTACTCGATTACGCAAGCCTTGATCAAAGCGATGAAGCCCTTTACGAAGAGGATATAGAATTTAAGACATGGCTTAATAACTTATGCTTGTTATTGAGCCCGCTTGCAGAGCAAAAACAGCTTAAATTTGAGCTTATTTGTAATATTCCTGAGCAAGCATGTTATTACTGCGACCAGCAAAAACTTAGGCAAATAATTATTAACTTAGTGGGTAACGCCATTAAGTTTACTGATTACGGAAGTGTTAAAATTCAGGTCGACTTAGTCCTCGAAAAGCAGCTTGAGCACACCATAAAAATTAGTGTAAAAGACTCTGGTCCCGGCATCGAAAACGACGAAATTGCCTATCTCACAGAGCCTTATGTGCAAAGTAGTGCCGGCAAAGAAAAAGGCGGTACAGGCCTTGGCCTCGCTATTACTAGTCGACTTTTAGAAAAGCTAGGCAGCCGCTTAGAAATAGCCAGCCAATTAGGCACAGGCAGTGTATTTAGCTTTTCTGTAACCTTTGCCATAGGCGAATTAAGCCTTGTAGAGCAGCGCCACCAAACAAAGGATTACCTGACAGGTTTGGATGTTTTACTTGTTGAAGATTTAGATTTAAACCAAAAAATTGCCATTGAATTTATGGCCGATGATGAGCATAAAATTAAGCTTGCCACCGATGGTAAAAGCGCTATTGAGCTGATGCAAGCCCATCATTTTGATGTTGTATTACTTGATATGAACTTACCTGACTTCACAGGGCAAGAAGTACTAAAGCAGCTAAAACGCATAGATCATAAAAACCAGCGCACCCCTGTACTTGCTTTTACAGCAAGCCTTAGCCCTGATGAAGTAAAGGAATATTTATCTTTAGGGATAAAAGACATTGTGGGTAAGCCAATAAAACACGAAAAACTAAGACAAGCACTTAGTGATTCTCAATCAAATCAGACAGCAAATATTGCCGTAGAGCTTGTTGATACCTTATATGATGAAACGGCCGCAGAAACGCTAACCAGTTCGTTTAGTGAAGACGAAGTGTCGTCTATTTATAATGAGTTTGTCCTCTCTGCGCGTAACAAACTAATACGTTGCCAAGGTTTAATAGACCATCAACCCGAGCAATGCATTAAATTATTGCACCGCCAAGCAAGCACTGCTTTGCAACTCGGGTTTAACCGCTACGGCATTGAACTGAAAAAGATAGAGCGACGATTGCTTGATAATAAACCTCACAACAACCTGCTTGATGAAGCGTTAGATCTTTGGCAGCGCAGCTTAGCGCAATACTTAAAGTTTGTACGTGGGCAGTTAGGGTAGCTAAGTTTTAAGCTAGGGCTGCCTTACTCCCTTCCATACTTATCATCAAATCGCTCTATGTCGCTTTCATCTAGTACAGCGCCGGTTTGCACTTCAATGACTATTAACGGCTCTTTTTGATTGTTCGCTAAGCTGTGTATTTGTTTTGCTGCAATGTAGCAAGATTGGTCGTGGTTTAGTGTTAGCAATTGCTCATCAATGCGAACATCGGCAATACCCGACACCACTACCCAATGCTCTGCACGATGCTGATGGCGCTGCGTCGAAAGTTTAGCACCGCTATTAACGGTTATTTTTTTAACTTTAAAACCACTACCTTCAACCAAAGTGCGGTAGTTACCCCATGGACGATACACAACCTGATGGTGATTAAGTTTATCGCTTTGCCCCATTGCTAATTGTTTAAGTAATAAAGGTAAGCCATCGAGCTTATTTTTATCGGCAACCAGTGTGGCGTCGTGAGTGTGAATAATGGCTAAATCACTTACCCCAAGCGTTGCGATACTATGGTCGCTTTCGCTAATAACAAAATTATTAGTACTGTTTTGCGCTGTATGATTCTGGTTATCATTATTACCGTAAGCGTCTTGCTTAGTAAGGCTTGCAAGAGCACTAAAGCTACCTACATCACTCCATTTAAGCGCTACAGGTATAACCGCTACATTATTGCTGCGCTCTAAAATAGCGTAATCAATAGAGTCACTTGGGCAGTTTTTAAGTGGCTCTATGTTTGGCCTTGTAAAGCCTAAGTCGTGTGAAAACTGAGATGCCGCTTTCACAGTGTGCGCTATTTTTGGCGCAAAACGTTCAAGCTCATTTAAATAAGCACGTGGCGTAAATAAAAACATGCCGCTATTCCAACTATAACCGCCTTCAGCTAAGTATTTTTGCGCCGTAGCTAGATTTGGCTTTTCTTTAAATTCAGCGACTTCAAAGCAGTTTGAGCCTGATATTTTACTGCCTTGTTTTATATAGCCAAACCCGGTGTGCGCCTTGGTAGGTGTGATTGAAAATGTAACTAGCATGCCTTGCTCAGCTAACTTAACTGCATCATTTAACTGAAGTGTTAGCTCAGCAAAATTTTCAATATGATGATCGGCTGGCATCACCAACATTGGCCCTTCAATACCCTGCTGTAGTGCGTAATGCGCAGCTAACGCAATGGCAGGCGCCGTATTTTTACCCTGCGGCTCTAGTAAAAGCCCTTGCGGGTTAGCAGTTGTGCTTTGCTCGGCGGCAATAAAACGGTGTTGTTCGTTACAAACAAGTATTGGCTTTGCAAACTGACTATCTGATACACGCGCTAAAGTGCTTTGTAATAACGAGTGTGTGTTATCAAGCAAGGGTAAAAATTGCTTAGGCATAGCTTGGCGAGAAAGCGGCCATAACCGAGTGCCAATGCCGCCTGCTAAAATTACCGGTGTAATAAGGGTTGTATTCATAAAGCCGCCAATAAAAATATCAGCGGCTATTTTAGCACTTAATATTTTTAGTGCTACGTGAAGATAATTTAAGTTAGCGTAAACGGATCGGCATCTAAATAAGCGGGAAACGCGGTTTTAAAATCTTCCAGCGGTGCTTTGTCAAGCGTTAAAGTGAGTAACTCTTGCGTATTATCTTTTGCTTTAGCGAGCGTATCGCCTTTAAAGTCGAATACGGCCGTACCGCCATTGTGCGCGACGCCGTTACCGTCATCGCCAACACGGTTTACAGCCACTACGTAACATAAGTTTTCCATTGCGCGCGCCATTAATAACGTATCCCAAATGTGGCGACGAACTGCAGGCCAGTTAGCTACGTTTATCATTACATCGTAGTCGTTGTTATTACGTTGAAAAACCGGAAAGCGAAGGTCGTAACACACCTGTGGAAGTAGCTTAAAGCCATTAATTTCAAATGTTTTACGCGCTTGCCCTGCTACAACATAGTCGCCCTCACTTCCTAATCTAAATAAATGGCGTTTGTCGTAATAATTCACTTCACCTTTAGGGGTTACCCAATAAAACCGATTGGCTTTTTTATCGCCTTGTGCAACTAATACTGACCCTGCGATAACTGCGTTATGTTTATGTGCTTGCGTTTTTAGCCAAGTGAGCACTTTGCCGTTTTCAGGCTCTGCACAATCAAGATTAATAGCAAAACCAGTGGCAAAGGTTTCGGGTAATAAAATTAAATCGGGGTTAGCGGTTATCTCTGCTAATTTTTTATCGAACATGGCTAAATTGGCGTCTTTATCGAGCCAGTGCAGCTCACTTTGCACTAAGGTAAGCGTTAAAGTTGACATAATATTTGCGCAGCCTCTATTAAGGTTTCATCGTTTTTAGCAAAACATAGCCGAATCACTTTATCATTTGAGGGCTGCTTATAAAACACACTAAGCGGAATTGCCGCAACACCTGCCTGCTCTACAAGCCAGTGACAAAAATCAACATCGTTTAAGTCAGACACATCACTATAATCGAGTAATAAAAAGTAAGTGCCTTGGCTTGGTAAAATGTTAAAGCGGCTATCACTCAAGTGCTTTATTAATAAATCGCGTTTTTGCTGATAAAAATCACTTAACTCATCTACATGCTCACCTTGTTGCTCTAGCATATCGGCGAGTGCATGCTGCGCTGGCGTAAAGCTTGAAAATGTAACGTATTGATGGATTTTTCTAAATTCAGTAGCTAGGTGTGTAGGTGCAATACAGTAACCCATTTTCCAACCTGTACTATGAAATGTTTTACCAAAGCTTGATATAACAAAGCTTTTTTCTCTTAGTTGCTCGTCGCGCAGCATACTTAAATGTTGCTGGCCGTCAAAAGTGATGTGCTCATAAACCTCATCGCTAATTACAAAGATGTTGTGAGCACTTACCAACTCTTTAAGTTCTTTTATGTCTTGCGGCTGCAGTATTTTACTACTTGGGTTATGTGGCGTATTAACAATAATAGCGCGGGTATTTTTAGTGATTGCTTGGCTTACTATCTGCCAATCAATTGTATAATTTGGCGCATTTAACGCAACATGTACAGACTTACCGCCCGCTAATTCAATAGCGGGTTGGTAAGAGTCATAAGCGGGGTCGAATACGATGACTTCATCATCAGGGCGTACTATAGTTTGAATAGCAACAAATAGCGCCTCAGTAGCACCTGATGTAACCGTAACTTGCTCTGCCGCATTAATTTTTGCAGCGTATTTTCGCTCAACTAAATTGGCTATTTGCTGCTGTAATCGTGGTACACCGCTTGAGGGCGAATACTGATTTACACCTTGCTGAACATAGTAATTCAACTGTGTTTTTAAAAGTTCGGGAGCGTCGAATTCAGGAAAGCCCTGCGATAAGTTAATTGCTGAAAACTGATTAGCTAAGCCACTCATTTGGCTAAATATACTAACACCTAAATTTGGTAATTTACTTTCAAACACGTGATGCCCTTAATGATGGTTTTGCGCTCAAAGCGATGCTATCATTGCTTAAAACAGAAGTATAGCCGTCTAAAATAACAAACTTAATGCTCATTAGTGAGGAACGTATGCAAAACAATACCGCTATTTCACAACTTATTGAAGCTGGAAAGTGGGTAAGCCAAAAAGGCTGGGTACCTGCAACTGGTGGAAATTTTTCATCGCGCACTGCATCAGGGTTTGTAGTTACCGCTAGCGGCTTTGATAAAGGCCAACTGGGTACACACACCTTCATTGAGCTTGACCATGAAGGAAAACGCATTAAAGGTGCTGGCAACCCATCGGCCGAAACGCAACTGCATTTAGGTATGTACAAACTTATACCGCACGCTAACGTAGTGCTGCATACGCACTCGGTTGCAGCAACCGTATTATCGCGAGTTATAAAAAGCCATACGTTAAATTTATCCGGTTACGAAATGCAAAAGTCGCTCAGTGGTGTTACCTCACACTTAGATACCCTGAGCATCCCTATTTTTGAAAACGACCAAGATATAGAACGCTTAGGTTTGCTGTTAAGCGATCATCACTTACATACCCCTATTGAGCATGCTGTATTAATTCGTGGGCATGGCGTGTACGTAGTTGGGCGTAATTACAAAGAAGCACTTCGCCACTTAGAAGGCCTAGAGTTTTTATTTAGCTGTGAACTAGAACGCATAAAAATAGAAGGCATTGAGGCAAGCCTATAATGATAAAAGCAATTTTAACCGACATTGAAGGCACCATTACACGCATCTCTTTTGTAAAAGACGTGCTATTCCCGTATGCCGAAAAGCAGCTGCCTACCTTTTTACGATTAAACACTAAAAAAGCCCATGTTGCAGAGCAAATAGCGGCTGTAAAAACGATTATTGATGAGCCTAACGCCGATTTAGAACGAGTCATTAGCGTTTTACTCACTTGGATTGAAGAAGATAAAAAAATAACGCCTTTAAAGCAATTACAGGGGCTTATTTGGCAAACTGGTTACGAACATGGTGATTTTAAAGGTCACTTATACCCAGATGCATTCGACTTTTTACAAGCTCAACATGCACAAAATATTGCGCTTTATGTATACTCGTCAGGATCAGTAAGAGCGCAGCAGTTACTATTTAAATACAGCGACTACGGTGATATTCGCGCTCTTTTTAACGACTTTTTTGATACAAAAGTAGGCGCAAAGCAAGAGCAAGCAGCATATAACACCATTATTGAACAGCTGCCATTTGATGCAAGCGAGGTATTATTTTTAAGTGATGTAGCCGCAGAACTAGATGCTGCAAAAGCCGCAGGCCTTAAAACACTTCATTTAATACGTGATGGACAAGCGCAAAGCGAGCATCCCTACGTGCACGACTTTACCAATGTTAAATTAGAGCAATTTATATGAGCCAATTAACAATTTATGCTGACAACAACCCTAAAAATGTACTTACCAGTACAGAAAATGCAGATGAAATTGCAGCGCAATTAGCTTTAGTAAATGTGCGCTTTGAGCAGTGGCAAGCAAATGCTCAAATTAACGAAAGCACTACAAATGAGCAGATCATTGATGCGTATAAAAATGATATAGCACGCTTAAAAGAACAAAACGGTTACCAAACTGTAGATGTTATTTCGCTTGCTAAAGGGAACTCAGCAGCGCCACAAATGCGTGAAAATTTTTTATTTGAGCACACTCACAGTGAAGACGAAGTACGCTTTTTTGTAAAAGGCCAAGGGCTATTTTGTCTACATATTGGCACTAAAATTTACCACGTGTTATGCCAAAAAGGCGATTTTATCTCAGTACCAACCCTTACCCCGCATTGGTTTGATATGGGTAGCGACCCAGAATTTACCGCTATTAGACTATTTAATAACACCGAGGGCTGGGTTGCAAAAAGCACTGAATCTGAGATTGCGAAGCAATTTCCGTTGCTTCCATAGGTAAGGTAATACGCTCCACAAAGGGGAAAGTGGAGCGGTATTTAAAACTATTTAAGCGCCGCTAATGCCCCACTTTCTACATCACTGTTATCGTAAACACCGGTATCTAATACCCAACCTGTTACCAATTCTGCAGGTGTTACATCAAACGCGGGGTTGTAAACATTGGCATTAGTTGGCGCCCATAACGCTTCACCAAAACTGCCACTTACACCACGTACTTCTGCGCTATTTCGCTGCTCTATTTCTATATCACTTCCGCAAATGGTGTGTGTATCAAGTGTGGTCACGGGGGCTACAACATAAAAAGGAATATTATGAAAATGCGCTAACACAGCTAAATTATACGTTCCTACTTTATTAGCAAAGTCGCCATTAGCGGCAATACGATCAGCCCCAACTACTATTTTATCTACCTTGCCTGCAGCCATTAAACTTGCCGCCATATTATCGCAAATGAGTGTGTAAGGTACTTGCCAGCGCTCAAGCTCAAACGCAGTTAAACGCCCGCCTTGTAATAATGGTCGTGTTTCGTCAACCCACACATGTACGTTGCCATGTTTTTGCTGCGCTTTATAAATAACACCCAGTGCCGTACCAATACCCGCGGTTGCAAGCGCCCCAGTATTACAATGGGTTAATATGTTGTCGCCGCTATTTATTAGTTCAGCGCCACGGTTTGCCATTCGCTCGCACAGCGCTATATCTTCTAAAAACAACTGCTCAGCAGTGGTAACAATACCGGTAACATAATCGCTTTGTGTTAAAGCTTTACGTAGTGCCGCCATACAATGCATTAAATTAACCGCCGTTGGCCGTGTGGCTTCCAGTTCATTAATTGCATCACCAAGTGCCGCTTTTGTAGTGCCTTGCTCTGCTAAATGAGCAACGAGTAAACTAGCGCCTAAACCAATTAAGGGCGCACCACGAATTTTTAGGCTGATAATCAGCTCTTTCATGGCTTCAACACTGTTGCACTCGTACCACACTTGCTGATGCGGGAGTAAATATTGGTTTAGCACACTCAATGTACCGTTTTCATATTTTAAACTGCTTGCTACTAAGTTTTGCATGGTGACTTTGCTTAATTTAAATGCGTAAAGGTATTTTACATCAGTTTGAATAACTCTCAAGTTAGACTTGTAGACATCTAAACATTTAAAGGTATAGAATGCCTGAAAAGGTAATGTGAGATTTGACCATGGCTAACTATGTCGCTTTTAATGCGCAGCGCGTAATCGAATACGTAAATTCGTTAATTGATTCTAAGCAATGTGATTTTTTTATCGCAGGGCAAAACTTATCTGCGTATGAGTTTGGTGACGGCAACCTTAATTTAGTTTTTAGAGTTAGTGATGAGCAAAACAACAGCATTATTTTAAAGCAGGCACTACCTTATGCCCGCTGCGTGGGTGAGTCGTGGCCATTAACGCTTGATAGAGCCCGCATTGAAGCGCAAGTATTACTCAATCATGGTGCTATTTGCCCCAAATACACGGCAAAAGTGCTGCATTACAATCATGACTATGCACTCACTATTTTAGAAGATTTAGGCAGCTTACAAATATTGCGCTCTGCACAAAATAACGCGCAGCAATTCCCTAAATTAGCCCAGCATGTGGCTACTTACTTAAGCCACACAGGTTTTTACAACTCAGATTTTTACTTAGCCGCTCAACACAAAAAAGCATTAGTTAAGCAATTCACTAACCCTGAGCTTTGCCAAATAACCGAAGATTTATTTTTTAGCGATCCGTACATAGATCACGAGCGCAATAACTTTCCTGCGCAGCTAGCCCCGCAAGTGAAAGCTCTTCGCGATAACCCAGTACTTAAGTTAGAAATCGCTAAATTAAAAGCTAATTTTTTATCTAACCCGCAAACATTACTACACGGCGATATGCACAGCGGCAGTATTTTTGTTGATACAAACACAACTAAGATGATTGACCCTGAGTTTGGCTTTTTTGGCCCTATAGGATTTGATATTGGCTCTTTTATTGGCAACTTACTACTAAACTACTGCGCACAAACAGGACATATAGAAGAATTTGTCACGCGCCGTAACTATCAAACACATTTACTTAGCTGTATTGTCGAAACCTACAACTTGTTTGAACAACACTGGCTTAATTTAATTAATACCAAAACAGTAGATGAAGCACTTAATAACGACGCTTATGCGCAATATTTTATAAAAAACGTGTTGCAAGATGCTATAGGTTACTGTGGCGCAGAGCTTATTAGACGCACCATAGGGTTAGCACATGTAGTTGATATTGATAGCATTAGCGATGAGAACACACGCCTTGACGTACAAAAGCAAACTCTTGCTCTGGGTGAGCAACTTATTATTAACGCCTGCAGTTGCGATACTAAAGATGCTTTTTTTAGCTTGTTAATAAGCCAACTGAATTAAAAGGCACTTTTGCGCCTTTTAATTCAAGCTTTTGTTGATAGTGCTTAATGATGTTTTTTATTGATAGTTCTCATAAATTTTATCTAACGGCTCAGAAAGCCCGCTCTCTTGCACTATTCGCACATGTTTACGCCCTAATTCGCGCGCACTTGTTACACCACATGAGTGAGCAATTAATCCAGCGCCATAATGAATATACCTATTATAGTTAGCAACCCGCTGCGCTTTATCTGCAACATTTAAGCCCTTTTGCAATCGTTCATTATGAGTGGTAATTCCCGTTGGGCAGGTATCTTTATTACATTGCATTGCCTGAATGCACCCTAGTGCAAACATATGTCCGCGAGCAGACACAACAAAATCGGCGCCAAGCGCAAGTGCCCACGCCACTTTTGAAGGAACAATAAGTTTACCCGATGCAATAACTTTAATACGCTCTCTAAGACCATGCTTTTCAAGCATATTAACTACAAGCGGTAAGCTTTCGCGCAGTGGCAAACCAACCGAATCTAATAGCGGCTGTGGCGCAGCGCCCGTGCCACCATCGGCACTATCAATAGTAATAAAATCAGGAGCTGACTCTATACCACGATGATTTATTTCAGCAAAGAGTGTTTCAAGCCAAGTGTAATCACCAATTACGGCTTTAAAGCCAGTCGGCTTACCTGTCACGTTTCGTACCGTGGCAATCATATCTAAAATATCGCTAGGCTTTTTAATTTCAGGGTGACCATTTGGACTAATTGAATCTTGCCCCTCGGGTATTCCTCTAATTTTTGCTATTTCAGCATTTACTTTGCGCCCAGGTAGCATGCCCCCTTTACCTGGCTTTGCACCTTGGCTCATTTTAAGCTCAAACATTTTAACTTGATCATGAGCTGCAATTTCTTTTAGCTTATCGGTACTTAAGTTTCCATGCTCATCACGCACGCCATATTTTGCTGTCCCAATTTGGAATACCAAATCGGCCCCACCTTCTAAATGGTAAGGGCTCAAGCCCCCTTCACCCGTGTTCATCCAACATCCAGCAAGCTTTGCCCCTTTTGATAAAGCACGTACCGCCGGTTTTGAAAGTGCACCAAAGCTCATACCTGACACATTAAATAATGAATTTGTGGTGTAAGGTGTTTTGCAATGCGGCCCAAGGGTAACATTACTTGGGTCGAGTGCTTCTTCATCTAAAGTAGGAAAAGCACAGTTCATAAACATGACCGTACCAGTTACTTCCAGACTTTGCGTTGAACCAAATGCCGCTGTGCGATCTACATCTTTTGCCGCACGATAAACCCAACTTCGCTCTGCGCGGTTAAATGGCATTTCTTCTCTGTCTTGGGCAAAAAAGTATTGCCTAAAAAATTCACCTTGGCGTTCAAAAAAATACCTAAAGCGGCCAATAACCGGGTAGTTACGCCTAATTGCATGTTTTGTTTGTGTAATATCACGAAAATAAAAAATAATAACAGTAAGAACAATTAACCCAAGTGCGACAATAAAAATACTCGCAAATACATCAATGCTAAAAATTATAAAATTGCTCATCCAAGGCCCCTTGATGGCTGTTTTAAAAAATAAAAAAAGGTGTTGCGCCAAAATGACACAACACCTTTATTTGTTCAAGGTTTATACGCCTTGAGCGTTAATTTTGCGATTTTTCTAGCTCATTTTTAATGTATAAACGAACCTGTGTTTCTAGCACCGATAATGGCACAGAGCCATGTCGCAATACTTGATGATGGAACTCACGTATATCAAAGTTTTGCCCTAGTGCTTGCTCGGCTTCAGTGCGTAAACGTTTAATTGTTAGCTCACCAATTTTGTATGAAAGTGCCTGCGCAGGCCACGATATATAACGGTCGGTTTCGGTTTTTACATTATGAAGTGAAAGCGCCGTGTTCTCGCTCATAAAGTTCATAGCACGCTCACGACTCCAGCCATACATATGCATGCCAGTATCAACCACTAAGCGAGCAGCTCGCCACATTTCATACGTTAAACGTCCAAAGCGGCTATATGGGTCTTGATAAAAGCCAGCTTCTATTCCTAAGTATTCAGAATAAAGCCCCCACCCTTCACCAAAGGCAGAAAGGTACGCATTTCGACGATAGCTCGGTAAATCTTCAAGCTCGGCATTTAGTGATATTTGTAAATGATGCCCAGGTACAGCCTCATGTAACGTAAGCGCTTCTAAAACATAAAGCGGCCTTTTATCAAGCGCATACGTGTTTACCCAATAAAAGCCAGCCTGATCGTCACGGCTTGAGCCTGAATAGCGCCCTGTTGTGTATTTTGGCGCTATAGCTCCAGGCACCGGCGCTACACCATAGGGCATACGCGGTAATGTATGAAATAACTTAGGTAGCTGCGCATCCATTTTTTTTGCTATATAAGCCGCTTCCTTTAAAAGCTGCTCTGGTGTTGTTGCATAAAATTGTGGATCGGTTCGTAAAAAATGAACAAATTCAGCAAACGAGCCTTCAAAGCCCACCTCTGCTATGACCGTTTCCATTTCACTACGAATACGAGCCACCTCCTTTAAGCCTAACTCGTGGATCTCTTTAGGTGTCATATCCGTGGTGGTGTAGTATTTAGCTCTATTTTTATAAAATGCCTCACCATTAGGCGTATCTGAAATACCAATACTAGTACGAGCCCCAGGTTGGTATTGCTCAGTGAAGAACCTTAAATATTCTTTATAAGCAGGGATAACTTTATTTTTTAAAACTGCCTTAGCTTGTTGCTGAAGAGCATAAAAGTCGCTATCACTCAAACCTGCAGTATTAGTTAAAAATGGTTTATAAAATTCTGACTTAGTTACATCGTCAACAATATAAGTTGTTATAGAGTCTTCGTAACCTTTAAGTACCGCCTTTGGCTGAGTGAGCCCTGTTTCCAAGCCTTTTTTCATCCAATAAATATTTTGCTCAAAAAATCGTGGAACTTGTGACAAACGTGCTAGATATACCTCTAAATCTTGCTCTTTTTTATATTGAGAGCTATTTACCATGTAAGATAATCCAGAATGAAAGCCATATTCAGAAGTAAGCGGCATGTAGTGCGCATGAAATACATATTCATCAACACTGTTTTGTACCTGTGCACGAATAATACTAAAGTTAATCTGATTTTCATCACTCAATTTAGCGATATCAACTGCATCTAAATCAGCTAAGAGTTGTATTTTATTTTTATATTCTTGCTCTAAATATTCAGGCGACAAGTTAGCTAACAAATAACCATCAACACCTTGAGGGCTACTATAAGGACTTGTACTTTCTCTATATTGAACAATAGATTGTGCAACTTTAGAAAATTGCTCATTTGCATTTGGCGTTGTTATTTGACATGCACTTAATGAACATAAAACAGCCATACTAAAAAGAGACTGACGAAATGTTTTGGGGAATAAATAATTCATTATAATTTAGCTTCGTAATACAACAGATTGCTTTAAGCTATCGTAGGGTAAATAAATAGCAAGTAAATGAGATAAGCTTAGGGCGTGTTGATCTTTGATGGTTGAATTTGCAGCAGTATGTTTGGTTTTTAGGCAAGGCAGAGCCTATGTAGTGTGGTTATTCCACATAAATAGGCGATAACGCAGCATAAATGCTAAACATGCGCTGCCCTTCGGGTTCTTCCTAGGGGCGATAAACTCTTTGTTGCCTACATGGATGTAGGTAAGGGGCGTGAGCAGGACGCGGAAGCTTTACTCGGTTTTTACTTAGCCCACTAGGTTACAAACCTCGCGCCGCGATTTAATCGCCCCTAGATTGAACAAATTTCAATCCGCAAAGATCAACACGCCCTAATCGCATTAACCTTACTAATAACAAGGTTTAATACGTTAAAATATGTAAAAACAAGCTTAATTGATGAGAAAAACAGCTATTGAGCCGTTAAAGTTAAATTTATGTTCCCTAACCCTCATTTTTGCTTTTAAATAGCCGATATAACGATTACTGTAGTAAAAAACAATAAAAAGCTGGGACGCATAACCGCCTCATGGAATGAGATATTTCAAATTTGCACTTATGCGTACTTAGTTGGTATTAAATAATGATGTTCCATGATTCCATGGCTATTGCTCAAGAAAAAATGACTAAAGTGTGTATTTTTTTAGAGCGCTTTTCGCTTCCTCCTACACCGCTGAACTATCAAGTTATTTACACTTATACTAGCCAAGTAAATAACAAGCTTAATACCGCTTTAGACCGTGCAATTTCTGCAAATGATAATATTGATAGTGTTTTAATAGAACAGCTCTATAGCGAGTTTTTAAATACAGGCCATACAACGCAAGTGAGCATGATTCAAAATGTGGATGGTGTTATAAACTCGCTTTCAAATAATGCGCAAAATACAGAAAAACAAATAATCCGTTTTGCGGGTCAAGTAAGTGAATGCGTGCATACACTTGACGAAAAGAATATAGAGCAAAGCCGCCAAGCGCTTAAAGTGCTCAACAACCAAACAGCAGAACTGTTAAATCAGCATAAGCTATTTAAACAAGAATTAAGTAAAGCTAAACAGCTGCATCAAAGAACACAAAAACAACTAACCCAACTTAGAAAGCAACATATAGTCGATACCCAAACAGGGCTCTATAAGCGCCATTATTTAACGCAGCAAGCCCAAACTTGGAGCAATCAACAAAAGTCTATTTGTGCCATAGCAATTCAAATAGATAACCTTGATCACTTTACACATAATTATGGAGACATTATTGGTGAGGTAATATTGAACAAGGTCGCAAAGCAAGTGCAAAAATATGTTTTTCAAAGTGGATTACCTGGGCGTACAGCTAAAGATCAATTTACTGTTTTACTTGCTAATATTGACCCTGAAACAGCGAATGTCATTGCTGAAAAGGTACGTAATGGTGTGGAAAAACTTCGCTTTGTCAGCTCAAAAACTGGAGTTAAATTGCCTAGTATTGACCTATCTTTAGGAATTGCTCAGCATCAACACGAAGATGATTTTAATAAGTTAGCAAAAAAAGCCTCTCATGCGGCATTTAAAGCTCGCTCTTTAGGGCTAAGCAGCTACACCGCTGGACAATAAATTACCTGATAAATCATATTCAAATTGCACCTACCGCGTACAATCAAGTACACTAACCTCTATTGTCACGATAGAGATTAATCATGAACGAAACCGAACAAAAGACCACGCATTTTGGATATAAAACCGTAGCCGAGAACGACAAAGCTTCGATGGTTGCTGATGTATTTCACTCAGTTGCTGCAAAATACGATGTAATGAATGATTTAATGTCTTTTGGTGTGCATCGTTTATGGAAGCGTCAAACCATTGCAAGTTCAGGTGTTCGAAAAGGTCACCACGTTCTTGATTTAGCCGGTGGTACTGGCGATTTAACGGCAAAATTTAGTCAATTGGTTGGCGAAACTGGTCAAGTGGTATTGGGCGACATTAACTCATCTATGCTTAAAGTTGGCCGCGAAAAACTGCATAACCTTGGCTTAGTAGGCAATATTGATTACGTTCAAATGAACGCCGAGATGCTACCATTCCCAGATAATAGCTTTGATGTGATCACCATTGCCTTTGGGTTACGTAATGTAACCGATAAAGACAAAGCACTACGCTCTATGTACCGTATTTTAAAGCCAGGTGGTCGCTTACTTGTTTTAGAGTTTTCAAAACCTGAGCATGAGCTACTTAGCAAAGCTTACGACTTTTACTCGTTTAATTTATTACCAACCATGGGCAAAGTAGTTGCTAACGATAGCGAATCGTACAAATACTTAGCAGAATCCATTCGTATGCATCCAGATCAAGATACTTTAAAAGCGATGATGGAAGATGCCGGCTTTGAGCAAACAACATATCAAAATCTTACTGGCGGAATTGTTGCTCTACACCGTGGTTTTAAATATTAAGGCAGGCATTTATGGCGCTTGATAATACAGTTAACAATAATAGTGGCGTAACACCCGCTGAATTTTTTATGTTACCTAACTTTGTATTATCGCTTATTGAGCGAGTACTAAATCAAGCACTTGAACTTGATCCGCAATTGTCACAAAAGCTAAGCGCAGTTAAGCATCAGCGCTTAGTAGTTGAAGTAAGAGACTGGCAGCAAAGTATTCAGCTAATTTACAGTGATGAGCAATTGCATTTATACAGCGCACTAAATAACGAAAATGCAGATTGCATGATAAGCGCCGATATAAATACACTGCTAGCACTTAAAAACCCGGCAATGCTAACCCAATTAATTCGTCAAGATAAGCTCGACTTACAAGGCGACTTAAACATTGCACAGACATATAGTAATGCATTTTCAAGCCTAGATATTGATTGGCCTGAGCAACTCTCAGGCTATATTGGTGATGCTCCTGCTCAACTGTTATTTCAAAATCTAACGATGCTCAAACATCAAGGCGCTAAAGCTCACTCAAAAATAAGTAGTATGCTTAGCAGCTTGTTCCAAGATGAGCTCGCGATAACCATTCATCCGTTAGAGCTTGAGCAATTTAAACAAAAAAATAGAGAACTTAAAGGTCAAGTTGCTGCTGTTGAGCAACGTATAAATGCTTTATTAAACTCTTTTTCATCTTCGAAACCTCGCTAAGGATTTTTTGTGTCGACTGCACGTTTGTATAACATCACCAAAACATTACTTAGCTATGGGCTAGACGAACTAATTCCAAAACATAAGATACCTTGGTTTGGTAAAGTAGCGCGTGGTAGTTTGTTTTGGCTGCGTAATCAGCACAAAGAAAAACCTGCAGGACTGCGGTTACGTTTAGCATTGCAAGAGCTCGGCCCTGTGTGGATCAAGTTTGGCCAAATGCTCTCAACCCGCCGAGATTTACTCCCACACGACATCGCATTAGAGCTTGCCTTTTTACAAGACCAAGTTGAGCCATTTGAAGGTGAACTTGCACAACAAATAATAGAAAAATCACTCGAAATTAACGATATAAACGAGCTATTTAGCGAGTTTTCGCAAGCGCCATTGGCATCAGCTTCTATTGCGCAAGTGCACACAGCAAAATTGATTGATGCTCAAAACATTGAGCAAGACGTAGTAATAAAAGTAATTAGGCCAAACATTCACGAACAAATTAATGCTGATTTAGCGCTAATGGAAAAGCTCGCTAAAGTGCTGGCCAAGGTGCTTAACGAAGCTAAGCGTCTTCGCCCCGTAGAAGTAGTAAAAGAATACAAAAAAACACTACTAGATGAACTCGATTTAATGCGTGAAGGGGCCAATGGCATTCAATTAAAGCGAAACTTTGAAGGCTCAGAATCATTATATATTCCCGCTGTTTACAGTGACTATAGCCGTAGTAATGTGCTTGTAATGGAACGTATTTACGGTATTCCAGTATCAGATACCGACTCACTCATGGCGCAGAACACCAACATGAAATTATTGGCGGAGCGTGGTGTTGAAGTGTTTTTTACACAAGTATTCAGAGACAGCTTTTTTCATGCCGATATGCACCCGGGCAATATTTTTGTCTCCCGCGAGCATCCAGAAAACCCGATGTATATTGGCATAGATTGCGGTATTGTTGGCACACTTAATAAAGAAGATAAACGCTACTTAGCAGAAAACTTTATTGCCTTTTTTAATCGCGATTACCGTCAAGTTGCACAGCTTCATGTTGACTCTGGCTGGGTACCACCCGATACCAGCATCGAAGAGTTTGAATTTGCAATACGTACCGTATGCGAACCTATATTTAATAAGCCACTGGCTGAAATTTCATTTGGCCATGTACTGGTTAATTTATTCAATACAGCAAGACGTTTTAATATGCAGGTACAGCCGCAACTGGTATTACTGCAAAAAACATTACTTTATGTTGAAGGGCTAGGCCGTCAGTTATATCCACAGCTCGACTTATGGAAAACAGCTAAACCATTTTTAGAGGAATGGGTAAAACAGCAAGTTGGCCCGTTATCAGTAATGAAACAAATGTATGCTAACCTGCCATTTTGGGCTGAAAAAATGCCAGAACTACCTGATTTAATTTATCAAAATTTAAAGCGTAGTCCGCAAGCACAGTATTCACAGCCTAATAAAGTGTCACATAAAGCATTAGTGCTTAGCCTTTTTGGTAGCGCTACACTTATTGTTTCAGCGCTATGTTATCTGCAGCGCGACTACATCGCGTCGGGTGTGGTAATAGCAGCTTCGGCAATTAGTTTTATAGCGGCGTGGCGCAACACATAAACTAAGTGCTATTTATGCCACAGGGCGTATAATTAGTACTTAAAATAAACATTTAAGCATTTATAAGTTGGAGATAACCATGGGTCTTGGTGGCATTAGCATTTGGCAATTATTAATTGTTTTAGCAATTATCGTACTTCTTTTTGGCACTAAAAAACTACGCGGTATGGGCGGAGACTTAGGCGGCGCAGTAAAAGGCTTTAAAAAAGCAATGTCTGATGATCAAAATAAAGATTCGGACAGCGAAAAAACAGAGCAGATCCAAGAATCTCAAAAAGCCACCCCAACAGATACGCAAAGTACTGAAAAAACCAAAGACGATACTAAGGTTTAACGAGTATGGGAATGTGGGAGCTTGTTATAGTTTTTATCGTAGGCTTAGTTGTTCTTGGCCCTGAGCGTTTACCGGTAGCTATTCGTACCGTAATGCGCTGGGTAAAAACGGTAAAGTCGATGGCTAATTCGGTCAAGGCAGAAGTAAGTGAAGAGCTACGTATTCATGAGCTACACGAAAACCTTAAAAAAGCAGAGCAACAAGAACTCAAAGATTTAAGCCCAGAGCTACAGCAGTCGGTTGACGAGCTGCAAAAGGCAGCTCAGTCGGTTACCCATAGCTATAAAACCCCCTCAAGCACACCAGCTAACGAACAACCTGATGAAAAAAAGTGAAATTAATTCCTCTATTTGTGGTCAACTTATTACATGGTATAGAAAATAATGACTGAGCAAGCTAAATCAGGGTTTGTGGCTCACTTAATTGAGCTTCGCGATCGGCTTATTAAAGCGCTTTTAAGCATTTTCGTAATATTTATTGGCTTAGTGTATTTTGCTAATGATATATATGAGTTTGTAGCAGCACCTTTAGTGGCACACTTACCAAGTACAGCGACTATGATTGCCACAGATGTCACTGCGCCCTTTTTTGCACCCTTTAAATTAACGCTGTTTATTGCTTTATTTGGCGCTATTCCGTGGATATTGCACCAAATTTGGGGGTTTATAGCGCCTGGTTTATACCAACATGAAAAACGCATGCTAATGCCAATTTTGGCTTCAAGCATTTTATTGTTTTATGGTGGGATTGCCTTTTGTTACTTTGTAGTGCTGCCTATTATATTGGGTTTTTTTACCAGTGTAGGGCCACAAATGATGACCCTAGCGCCGGATATTAGTAGCTACTTAGGGTTTGTACTTAAGCTGTTTTTTGCTTTTGGTGTGGCGTTTGAAATTCCCGTAGCCATAATGCTGCTATGTTGGAGTGGTGCAACAACTACACAAAGTTTAAAAGAAAAACGCCCATATATTGTGGTTGGCGTATTTGTAGTGGCTATGTTTTTAACGCCACCGGATGTGCTATCACAAACATTATTAGCATTTCCTATGCTGCTTTTATTTGAGCTAGGTTTAATTTTAGCGAGATTTTATAGCGCTAAAGAACAACAGGAATCTGAGGAATAAAATGAAAAAACAACTACTCTCACTACTGGTTTTACTAAGCGCTCCTACCGTTACAGCGCAAGAAATTAACGTTCAAGCATTACAAGCATGCAGCTTTATTGAAAATGATTTTAATCGCTTACTTTGCTACGACAACACAGTTGCAGGCAAACCGCTAACAAAACCAAGCGAGAAAAAAACACTTACGCCGCCAAAGCCAGTCGCTAATATAACGCCTAACGTAAGCGCTCCCGTTGCTGCGGTAACAGCTTCTGCTCCAGCAGCTAAAGACGATGACTTTGGATTAGAGCATAAAGAAATTACCAAAGATAAAGATGAAAATATTACAGCTCTCGTATCATCAGTAAAAAAAGCACCATATGGCGAACTTATTATTAGCCTTGATAATAGCCAAGAGTGGCGTCAAATTGGTTCAGATAGCCTTAAACTAAAAAAGTCTGACACTGTTGTTATTAGTCGTGGAGTATTTAATTCATTCCTATTGCGCAAAGATGGGCAAAACCGCTCTATTCGTGTGAAGCGCACTCAGTAATGATCGATAATTTAATTGATGCAGGCGTTAATTTAACTAATCATCAATTTGCTCAAGTTCATGATGACGTAATTGCCCGCGCTAATGCTGCGGGCGTTAAAAAAATGCTTGTTATAGGTTGTGATCTAGTAAGCAGTAAGCAATCACTTGAGCTTGCTATAAAGCACCATCAATACGCAACGGCAGGCATTCATCCACACGACGCTAAATTAGCTACAAATGAATTAGAAGAGCAATTAACTATGCTTGCAAACAACAAGCAAGTTATAGCGATTGGTGAATGTGGCCTAGATTATAATCGTGATTTTTCACCTCGAGATGTACAGCGTAATGTTTTTAAGCGCCAACTCGCCTTGGCTGAAAAGCTAGATTTACCAGTATATTTGCATGAACGCGATGCAAGTGATGATATGCTGAGTATTCTGCGAGAATATAACGTGCGGGGTGTACTTCATTGCTTTACGGGTAATGCGCAAGCACTAAAAAGCTATTTAGAGTTAGGTTTGTATATTGGCATAACTGGCTGGGTATGTGATGAAAGACGTGGTCAAGAGTTGCAACAGCTAGTACCAAGTATCCCTTTGGAACGATTACTAATAGAAACAGATTCACCTTTTTTGATTCCACGAACCGTCAAACCAAAGCCGAAATCACGCAAAAATGAACCTGCGTTACTGCCTTATATTTGCCAAACAATTGCTCAGCTTTATCAAATTGATGAAAGCATAGTTGCAAATCAAACGACAAAAAACTTTTACCGCATTTTTGGTTTAGAGAATCGTTAATGACGTGCGCAAAGGCATTTTTAAGCCTATTAATGCTCCTTTGTGCTTTTTGCTCTTTCGCCAACCCCGTCATAACAAAAAACTTTAAATCAATAAAAGTGGATACATTAAGTTATTCGTTTTCACCTACCTCACCACAAAATGCCTATAAAAAGAATAGTGATGATTGGCAGAAAATAGCTCATAAGCCTTTAAACTTAGGTTTTGAGCAGCGCCCTGTATGGCTATCCTTTACGGTTAAAAATACTTTGTCAGTAAAGACCAGCCCTTTGTTATCTCTTGATAACCCACTTTTAAACGAAGTTCAGGTTTATCATTTTTATGACTCAAAATTGCTATCCCATACCCAACTTGGCGATTCGTTTGCGTTTGCTAAGCGAACATTAAAAAGTGAATCTCTGCTGGCAAAGCTAACGTTACCTGCAAATAGTGTGAGTACTGTAATTATTAAAGTAAATAATGCTGCGGGGCTACGCGTGCCTATTACGCTTTGGCAGCAAGACGCATATCTAATCCATAAAACAAAGCTTAATTTAGTTTTTGGGTTACTTATTGGCTTTTTATTTTCGCTTGCTATGAGCTGCTTAGTTTTATACGGCTTTTCACGCAAATTATACTTTGCTTACGCTGGTGTAATAACCCTCACTCTAGGCGTACTACTTGCATATTTATGTGGCTTTGGGGTTCGCTACTTTCATCCTAATGTACCTGCTGCACAGCAGTTTATGATCCCAGTATTATTAATGCTCACAACGCTAATTTTTTTACCACTACAAAAACAATTATGCCAAACAAAAACATCTAAATTAATTACAGGGCAAAGCATAGTAACCAGCATATTTGCTGTTACTTTACTCTTTATTTGGGCTTTGCCTAACGCTTTACTAACTATTTATTGCTTAATCGCCACACCTATTGTTGTTTGCTATTACCTAATTACAACAATAATATGCATGCGCAATACACCATCAAAACCTATACAAGCGCTGATAGTTGCACTGGCACTCTTTTTACTTGTTCTGATTTATCTCATTATTGCTGTTTTTGGATTGTACCCGCTTAGTAGAAGTAGCTTAGGATTTGTATTTGTTTGCTTTTTTAGTAGTACTTTTTGTTTGTGTTACTCAGTAATGAAGTTATTTATTTTAGAGCGAGATGAGCAAGTAATTACACAACAAACCTTGATTGCTGAAAATGCAGCCCAAGATACACTTTTAAAAGAGCGTTTAATGTTGCAAGAACAAACTCAAAAGGAACTAGAGTCACAAGTTGATGAGCGTACTTTTGAGCTGCAAGTAACACTTCGTGAACTCGAAGATAAAAACCACGAGCTTGAGCAGCTTAATATGGAAGATGCACTTACAGGTGTTAAAAACCGACGCTTTTTTGATAAAAAACTCATTATGGAACTTCGTCGCTCTCGACGTGAGCAAACACCATTGAGTATTATTATGCTCGACATAGACCGATTTAAAAGTGTAAACGATAACTACGGGCACTTAACCGGCGATCAAGTTATTCGTGCAGTTGCTGATACCATTAAGCAACATTTAAAGCGTCCACTTGATGAAGTTGCACGCTATGGTGGGGAAGAGTTTGTAATTTTATTACCAAATACGCCTCACGATGGCACACTAGAAATTGCAGATAGGATCCGTAAAGCAATTGAAACTAATCAAATAAATGTAGCAGGCACATTTATTAATGTCACCGTGAGCGCGGGAACATACACCGCCGTTACAGATGATATAAACAACCCTGAGCTTTTTACTCATAATGCCGATAAAGCACTTTATTACGCCAAGCAAAACGGTCGTAACCAAGTAATTAGTTTTCCAATACCACAGTAGGAGCATAGATTATGGCCCAATCAGGACTCGACCTTTTTCCATATACCCGCATGCGCAGAATGCGCCGTAGTGATTTCTCTCGCCGCTTAATGGCTGAAAACCAATTAACAGTTAACGATTTAATATTTCCGGTGTTTGTACTTGAAGGTAAAAACCGACGCGAAACGATTGAGTCTATGCCTGGTATTGAGCGCTTATCAATTGATTTGCTTTTAGATGAAGCAAAAGAACTTGTTAAATTAGGTGTACCGGCAATAGCTATTTTTCCGGTTACACCTTCTGATAAAAAATCTCTTTTTGCTGAAGAGGCATATAACGATGATGGGCTTGCACAGCGTACCGTGCGTGCACTAAAAGAAGCTTTCCCTGAGCTAGGTGTAATAACTGATGTAGCACTTGACCCATTTACCACTCACGGGCAAGACGGCATTATTGATGACGAAGGTTATGTAATTAACGATGTAACAACCGAAATTTTGGTTAAGCAGGCGCTTTCACATGCGCAAGCTGGCGCAGATGTAGTTGCTCCTTCGGATATGATGGATGGTCGTATTGGCGCTATTCGTGAGGCTCTTGAAGCGGATGGTCACATTCATACTCGCATAATGGCTTACTCAGCTAAGTATGCATCTAGCTATTACGGACCATTTAGAGATGCTGTAGGTTCAGCCGGTAATTTAAAAGGTGCCGATAAAAAAACTTATCAAATGGATCCTGCTAACTCAGACGAAGCTATACGTGAAGTGGCTCTTGACTTACAAGAAGGCGCAGACATGGTGATGGTGAAGCCAGGAATGCCATACCTTGATGTAGTACGCCGTGTAAAAGATGAGTTTGGTGTACCTACTTTCGCATATCAGGTAAGCGGTGAATATGCAATGCATAAAGCTGCAATCGATAACGGTTGGTTAGCAGAAGAGGCCACCATAATGGAATCTTTACTCGCATTTAAACGTGCTGGTGCTGACGGTATTTTAACCTATTTTGCAAAGCAAGCCGCACTGTACCTATATAATAAGTAAATCATTTTTCGAGAAGGCACTTCCGCCTTCTCATTTACATTCGTTAACATTTCTGTATTATTTTTGTCATTTATATTCTCTACACTGGTTGTCCCATTTTGGGATTAATACACGGGAATAATAAAAAATGTTTAAAACAAAAATAACACCACTAGCACTTGTTATAGCAAGTCTCAGTGCACCAGCCTCCGCCGATCTAATCATTTCTGAATACATTGAAGGAAGCAGCAACAATAAAGCAATTGAGCTTTATAATAATGCAGACACTGAACTTTCTCTTGAAGGTTATACTTTAGGGCTCTATTCAAATGGTAGCAGCTCAGTTGGCAACTCAATTGACTTAACAGGTACATTGGCTGCCAATACAACCTATATCATTTCAAATCCTAGTGCCGCCACTGCCATTCTTAACATTGCAGATACAACCAGCACAGTAACTTATTATAACGGTGACGATGCCCTTGTTTTAACTAAAGACGGTGTGGTAGTTGATAGCTTTGGCCAAGTGGGTGTTGATCCAGGCTCAGAGTGGTCTGAAGGCGGTGTGGCTACAGCCAACAAAACGCTGCGCAGAAAAAATAGCATCACAACGGGACGAACTAATTCAACTGCAACTTTTAATCCTAGTGATGAATGGGAACAGTTTGATATTGACACCTTTGACGGCTTAGGCTCGCATGCTGGCGATGGTGGTACGGCTCCTGCGCCAGACCCTGAGCCAGAGCCACTAGAACCGCTTATATGTGACGCTGATAAAACGCTTATTAGCGCTGTACAAGGCGCAGGCGATGCAAGCCCATTAGTGGATACTGTTGTTGAAATTGAAGGCATTGTAACCGCTGATTTTCAAGGTGAAGATGGCTTAGATGGCTTCTTTGTTACCTCATTAGCAGCAGATGTAGATAGCGACCCAATGACCTCAGAAGGTCTATTTGTATACTTTACCGATACCGATGTAAATGTAGGTGACCACGTACGCGTACAAGGTACAGTTGATGAATACTACGACTCAACACAACTAGCAGATGTAACACAAATTGCAGTATGTGGTACTGGCGAAGTCGCCTCTGCAACTACAATAAGCCTACCATTAGACAGCCAAGCTGATCTAGAAGCCTACGAAGGTATGCTCGTAAGCCTAGATCAAACATTGGTTGTTACTAATAATTACGGCTTAGGTCGTTATGGTGAAGTAGAACTTGCCACTGAGCGTTTGTACCAAGGTACTCAAATTGCATTGCCAGGTGATGCAGCAAACGCTGTTGAAGCGGCTAACCTAACTAAAAAAATCTTATTAGACGATGGCTCTACAGCGCAAAACTCAGATCCAACGGCTTACCCAGCTGCAGGTTTATCTGCAGAAAACACACTACGTACTGGCGATACTGTAAATGCAGTAACAGGGGTAGTTACATACAGCTTTAGCACGTACCGTATTCATCCAACGGTTACACCGCAGTTTATAGCAACCAATGCGCGTGAAGATGCGCCGGAGCAAAGTGAAGAGGCCGATTTACGAATCGCTAGCTTTAACGTGCTTAACTACTTTAATGGTGATGGCCAAGGCGGTGGTTTCCCAACTAGCCGCGGTGCTGATTCAGAAGAAGAGCTTGTTCGCCAAGAAGCTAAGCTTGTTAGCGCTATTAGCGCCATGCAGGCAGATGTTGTTGGCCTAATGGAAATTGAAAACGATGGCTTTGGTGAATTTAGCGCTATTGCAAGTTTAGTAAATGCACTAAACGATGCTGATACAGCTAACAATTACGCTTATGTTGACTTTAATGTAAGCCAAATTGGTACAGATGCAATTACTACTGCCCTTATTTACCGCGCAGATAAAGTAGAAGAGGTAGGCACTGCGGCAATCACTACTGATTACCCATTTGATTACAGCAACCGCGCCCCTATTGCGCAAAGCTTTAAATCACTTTCAACAGATGAAGTATTTACAGTGTCTGTGGCGCACCTTAAATCTAAAGGTAGCTGTGGCGATGACAATAACGACGACCTAGGTGATGGCCAAGGCTGTTGGAATGAAATTCGTACCGAAGCTGCGACCGCATTTAGCAACTGGCTTGATGGAAAACCAACCGGTGTAGAAGACGAAGATATCATTCTTGTTGGTGATATGAACGCTTACGCAATGGAAGATCCAATCCGTAAGTTTGACGAAAAAGGCTATAAAAACGTAGTGGCTGAGTTGGATGGCGATACACTTAGCTACTCTTACAGCTTCTCTGGCCGTGCAGGTAGCCTTGACCACGCTTTAGCAACCGAGTCGTTACTTAGTAAAGTTGTTGCAGCAAATGATTGGCATATTAACGCTGATGAGCCAATTGTGCTTGATTACAACCTTGAATATAAAAGTGAAGGTCACCAATCAACGCTTTACTCAGAAAGTGCATACCGCGCGTCAGATCACGATCCTGTAATCATCGATATTAAGTCTGAAGTTGTACTAACTCCAGAAGAACAAACTCCTGTAATAGCGCCTGATCAGGTTTTTGCAATTGATGAAAATAGCCCTATAGGTACAGTTATTGGCACGCTAGATTTTAGCGACCCAAATGCAGACGAGTCTCCTGTAGTTAAGTTTATTGTTTCAGGTAACGATAGCGTTTCAATTAATAATCAAGGCCAGCTAATCGTTGCCAAAGATATTGATTATGAATTTGAAAACCGCATTACTTTAATAGTCCAAGCGCAAGACAGTGCTGGCAATGTATCAAGTGCTGAAACAGTTGCTGTAAAAGTAAATAACCTACGCTCAGATGATGACAATGATGCCGGTTCACTACTTTGGTTAACGCTTCTTTTAGCACCACTTTCTGTACTTCGCAGATTTAAAAAGAAATAACTTAAAATAGTTAGCTAAAAAGCCGCTTTGTTTAGCGGCTTTTTTATTTTTATACAAATGTAATTCAGACAAGCTTCATTAAAGCCCCCGTAATATGGTCATACTATCTGTAAATACTCTAGTAATTAATCAGTAACAACTACACAACCTTGAGTGATTTTTACACAACTTAACTAATTTTTATTTTTTAGGTTTAATTACTCATTGAAAAAGCTGAACTTTTTAAACGGGCTCAGATTTTGCTGTAAGTGGTAAGCCGATATTTACAAACTAAAACAAAAATCAATATTTACCCTAATACGTAAAAATAAGTGTGTTTTTATTAAGGAATGAGAATGAAACAATTAACCCAAAAACTGCCACAGTGGCCAAAGAAGTCAGCGCCATTACTGGGTCTACTTATTATTTTTTCAACTTGGGGCAATATCAACCAAGCAATAGCCGCAACAGGTGACGTAGCAATCCCGCAAAGTAGCTTATTTGATGTAATTAGCGCTCGCGCTAAAAAGCTCGCAAGCGAAGAATATGTACCACCTAAAAATATTGAACTTGAAGCGCTAAATAATATTGATTACCAAGACTACCGTTCAATTCGATTTAAAAAAGATAAGTCAGTTTGGAAAGACGAAGGCCTTTACGAATTGCAACTCTTCCATCCAGGATTTTTATATAAAACACCAGTTACAATAAATACTGTTGATGGCGACTCTAACCGTAGCCGCTTACCTTTTAGCACTGACTTTTACCAATACGATGGAACAGCAGCCCCTTTACAAGAAGAAATAGCAAAGAGTGTTGCCGGCACTCAGTTAGGCCATGCGGGCTTTCGTGTGCATTACCCATTAAATACCAACGAGTATAAAGACGAAGTGATGGTATTTCAGGGAGCATCGTATTTTAGAGTTGTTGGACCAAACCAAGTGTATGGTTTATCTGCTCGCGGCTTAGCAATAGATACCGCTGAAAACTCAGGTGAAGAGTTTCCGATGTTCAAAGAGTTTTGGTTGGCTAAACCAAAACCAGATCAAACTAATATTACTATTTTTGCTCTACTAGATAGCCCTTCAGTGTCTGGCGCATATAAGTTTAATGTAGACCCTACAACAAACATGCTTGTTGATGTTGATATGCAAATTTTTGCGCGTAAAGATATTCAAAAGCTGGGTGTAGCACCGCTAACAAGTATGTTTTATCACGGCGAAAACAGCACTAAGTTTTTTGATGATTACCGCCCTGAGGTTCATGACTCAGACGGCTTACTAACTCAATCAGCCGATGATAAATGGGTATGGCGCCCACTTAACAATCCTTCTCAGTTAAGTGTTACATCGTTCTCATACAATAATCCAAAAGGTTTTGGTTTAGCCCAGCGTGACCGTGAGTTTAATAATTACCTTGATACAGAAGCGCATTATCATAACCGCCCTAGCCTATGGATTGAACCGAAAGGCGAATGGGGAAATGGCCGTGTAGAGCTAGTAGAAATACCGACCGATACAGAAACTAACGACAATATTGTAAGTTACTGGGTACCTGAAAAGCCAATGAAAGCTGGGGATTCATTAAAACTAAGCTACAAAATGACTACCTTTAATGCCTTTTTAACTCAGCATGAAAAAGCGCGTGTACTACGAACAAGAATTGGTAGCGCAGCCTTGCCAGGTGAAGATAATCCGCCACCACCAAGTCACCGCCAATTTACCGTAGACTTTACAGGCTCAGATATAAATCACCTTTCTGAGCAACTAATACTAGACGCAGACATTCAACTTACAACGGGTGAAGTAACCGATGTAAATGTGCAAAAACTTCCAAATTCACAAGGATGGCGTGTAGCCTTTAAAATTGCACCACAGGACGATCAACCCGTTGATATGCGTTTATCGTTAAAATTACGTGACAAAGAAATTAGCGAGGTATGGAGTTATGTTTGGTACCCAAATGACATCAAGTAATAGAGGAAAAGGCACACCCATGCCATTCAAAACACTCAGAGTATGGTTATTTGCCATTGCTGCCTTAGGCACATCGGGGTACGGCATATCTATTATGTTTGAGATTTTAAGCTCAAACGGTATGACCTTGCTTGAATATGCCCTTTTGGTTTTATTCTCTATTACCTTTGCATGGATAGTAACGGCTTTTTGCAGTGGTACAATTGGTTTTGTGCTGCAATTATTTCGTATCGACCCATTAACATTAAAACGTATTAAACCTATTAAGTTTGATAATACAGCCCTTGCTCAGCAAAAAACGGCTGTAGTTATGCCTATTTATAACGAAGATACTCACCGAGTTATTGCTGGCTTTGAAGTTAGCCTGCAATCTTTAAAAGAAACTGGTCAGCTTGATAATTTTGATTTTTATTTATTAAGTGACACACAAGACTCAGAAATAGCTAAAAATGAGTTAAGTGCTTGGCATGCATTATGTGAACGTCTTGGTGATACTGCCAAACACGTATTTTATCGTCGCCGCGAAGACAACAAACACCGTAAAGTAGGTAACCTTACCGACTTCTGCGAACGTTGGGGTAGCCAGTACGATCACATGATTGTACTTGATGCCGATAGCGTAATGACGGGTAAATGTATGTTAGAACTAACAACTAGCATGATTAATAACCCACAAGCTGGCTTAATTCAAACAATCCCTATCCCTGTGCGCCAAGACACCTTTTTTGGCCGTTTTTTACAGTTTGCTTCGGTGCTTTATAGCCCAATGCTCGCTACTGGCTCTGCTTTTTGGCAAACAGATAAAGCCAACTACTGGGGCCACAATGCAATTATTCGTGTTGAAGCATTCATTAATTATTGTGGTTTACCAACACTTGAAGGTAACGCACCTTTTGGCGGCGAAATTTTAAGTCATGACTTTGTTGAAGCGTCGTTACTTCATAGTGCTGGTTGGGATGTACTACTACTATCTGAAATTGAAGGTAGTTATGAAGAAGTACCAAGTAATATTCTAGATTACGCTGTACGTGACAGACGTTGGGTACAAGGTAATATTCAGCACTTAGGGCTATTATCTTCATCAAAATTAAAACTAATGAGTAAACTGCACTTTTTATTAGGTGCAACAGCATATATCTCGTCATTAATTTGGCTCTCTATGCTTGCACTTAGCACTATAGATGCTGTTACTCGTGCGCTAAACAGTGACGTTTACTTTAACCGTGTTTATCAGTTATTCCCTACTTGGCAAATAGCTAAAACAGATCTAATTGATTCGTTACTTTACTTAACGATCGTTATTTTATTAATGCCTAAATTGATGGGCGTAATTGTTACTCTTATCCACAGAAACAAACGCTTTGGTGGCTCAATTAGACTTATACTGGGCTCAATTATCGAGACCGTATTTGCAATTATTGTTGCGCCATTAATGATGGTCTTTCATGCTTATTTTGTACTGTGTGTATTTTTAGGTAAAAAAGTAAAATGGGATGCTCAACCTCGCGAAGGGCGAATGGTCCCATGGAAAGAAGCATTTGGTTATACATTATTTTCAACTTTAGTGGCCATAGCTTGGGGTAGTGTTGCGTATTACTTTACGCCTGTATTCTTTTGGTGGTTATCTCCTATTTTACTCGGTTTGATTTTGGGAGCTCCAATTATTCGCTACACAAGTAGTATCAAGCTTGGTGTACAACTAAGAAAAATGGGAATATTTATTTGCCCTAGTGAAGTTGATAACGACACAACATTAGAGGCGCTTAAAACGCACTTGAAAGAGATTTCAGTACCAAAGGAAGGTGCTTATCCACAAACTACCCCATCTCTTCCTCAAGAGCATATGGTTACAATGCCTATCCAAAGCTTTAGTAAGTCACGCAAGCTAAAGATGAAAGCGCTAAAAGCTAAAGCGATAAAAAAGTTTAATTAGCGCTAAATAAAAGGCCATAAAAATCAAAAAAGGAGCAATAAGTTGCTCCTTTTTTATTACCATAAATAATGCAGTTAAGCATTACATTGCGAATTATTTGAAAAATTGGCTTTATCACATATTTTACTTTTATAAAGCTTAGCTATATCAGCTTGCGTTTGTTCAGTGAGTCGCCAATTATAGAAATTAACAGACTTACCATTTTCTAGCTCAACCCTAAAAACAGTACAAATAAACAATGGTTTAAATGAAACACATTTTATTTCTTCGCTATTGATATAGCACTCGTTCAAAAAGCGTGTGTAGTTTATTCCTGCTTTATAACAATTGAGAAAGCGAAGGTGAAGGATATTTAAAAGGGTTATTACCAAAAACATAGGTAATAAAAACAAAAAAGCAGTTTTAATAGAAATTGAAAATATGCTTTGAGTTAAGAACAGTAAGCAAAGTACTAAAATACATTTAGTAAATTGTAATGACCAATTTGGAGCTAGTTTAATAGAATTCATGTAGTTACGTCTTATATAAAATAAATATAGCAAACGTCTCTTCTGCGGAGACTTCCTTATCTACTTCTAGGGTACTCATCTAAAAGTGCTGGTATTTTACATTAGGCAATCACTACCATCAATAAATCTTTATTAAATTCATAAGCTTACAATTAATTTACAAAAATAGTGTTATAAACCAACGCATTGAATACTTTGGTAAATAAAATGTCTATCTAATACATTATTATTAACTAACCATATAGTCTTACTCATAATTAAAAAGCAACACTAAATAACTAATATAAATTTTTGGCAATAAAAAACCCGCAACATGTGCGGGTTTTTTTTAAAGAGTTAAAGTGCTAATTACTTAGCAGCTTTTTTCTCTTTTTCTGCAGCGATTACAGTATCAGCTACGTTTTGTGGACATGCTGCGTAGTGTGAGAACTCCATAGAGAACTGACCACGACCTGATGTCATTGTACGTAGTGAACCGATGTAACCGAACATTTCTGATAACGGAACATCAGCTTTAATACGAACGCCAGTTAAACCAGCTTCTTGGTCGCTTAGCATACCACGACGACGGTTAAGGTCACCGATTACGTCACCAACGTGATCTTCTGGAGTGAACACGTCAACTTTCATGATTGGCTCAAGAAGTTGTGCGCCCGCTTTAGGGATCGATTGACGGAAAGCACCTTTAGCAGCGATTTCGAACGCGATTGCTGATGAATCCACTGCGTGGAAGCCACCGTCAAAAAGTTCTACTTCAACGTCTAGTACTGGGAAGCCAGCTAGAACACCTTCGCCCATCATTGACTTAAAGCCTTTCTCAACTGCAGGCCAGAATTCTTTAGGTACGTTACCACCAACAACTGATGATTTAAACGTGAAGCCTGAAGCAACTTCGCCTGGCTTGATGCGGTAGTCGATTTTACCAAACTGACCAGAACCACCAGATTGTTTCTTATGCGTGTAGCTATCTTCGATTTCACGAGTGATAGTTTCACGGTAAGCAACCTGTGGTTGACCAACGATAAGGTCTACACCGTAAGTACGCTTAAGGATATCAACTTTGATATCTAAGTGAAGCTCACCCATACCTTTAAGGATAGTTTCGCCTGAATCTTCATCAGTCTCAACTTGGAAAGATGGATCTTCTGCAACCATTTTACCGATAGCAACACCCATTTTCTCATTACCGCCTTTATCTTTAGGCTGTACAGCAATCGAGATTACTGGAGTTGGGAATACCATTGGCTCAAGTGTTACTGGGTGCTTAGGATCACATAAAGTGTGACCAGTTTGCACGTTTTTCATACCTACGATAGCGATGATGTCACCAGCTTGTGCGCTAGTTAATTCTTTACGCTCATCAGCTTGCATCTCAACCATACGGCCAACACGCTCAGTTTTACCTGTAAACGCGTTAAGGATAGTGTCACCCTTATTAAGCTTACCAGAGTAGATACGTACGAATGTTAATGCACCGAAACGGTCATCCATGATTTTGAATGCAAGCGCTTTGAAAGGTTCATCAGCAGATACAATTGCATGCTCGCCGTTTTCGTTACCATCTTCATCCATAAGAGGTTGAGGATCAACTTCTGTAGGTGCTGGTAAGTAATCAACAACAGCATCAAGTACTAGTTGCATACCTTTGTTTTTGAATGCAGAACCACAGAATGTAGGGAAGAAAGCAAGGTCACGAGTACCTTTACGGATACAACGCTTGATATCTTCTAAAGAAGGTACTTCACCTTCCATGTACGCTTCCATTAGGTCATCGTCTTGCTCTACAGCAGTTTCGATAAGCATCTCATGGTATTCTTCAGTTTTTTCTACCATGTCTGCAGGAACGTCTGTGATTTCGTAGTTTTCTGGAAGACCAGTTTCGTCCCAGATGTATGCTTTTTTAGTTAGCACGTCTACAACACCAACGAAATCATCTTCAATACCAATTGGTAAAGTCATGATTAGTGGAGTAGCACCAAGTACTTTACGTACTTGCTCAGTTACACGGTAAAAATCAGCACCCATACGGTCTAATTTGTTTACGAAGATAATACGTGCAACTTCTGATTCGTTAGCGTAACGCCAGTTAGTTTCTGATTGTGGCTCAACACCACCAGAACCACAGAATACACCAACACCGCCATCTAATACTTTAAGTGAACGGTAAACTTCAACTGTGAAGTCAACGTGTCCAGGAGTATCGATAACGTTGAAACGGTGATCTTTCCAGAAACAGCTTACTGCCGCAGACTGGATAGTAATACCGCGCTCAGCTTCTTGATCCATGAAATCTGTAGTAGATTCACCATCATGAACCTCACCAGTTTTGTGGATAGTACCTGTAAGCTTCAGGATACGCTCAGTAGTAGTGGTTTTACCCGCATCAACGTGCGCGAAAATACCAATGTTTCTGTACTTCGATAAATCTGCCATTATTTTACTCTTAATAAAGTCGATAAATTATTCGGCGGGAGTATAGCATTACTTCAAGCGAACATCACCATACAAGTCGCTTAAAATGCAATCAATTCAATAAAAATTTTTTAGATTTGAAAGATGTGGTATTTAAATAACACTGATTATTATATAAGCCACTAAAACTATTATGTTTTATTCTTGTAATTTTGGTTTTAGAAAGTTAATTAATTATTTTGTAGCAACGCTCCGGTCGACCAATACTGCCGTAGCTTTGATCAGCACTTAGCTTTTCTGACTCTAGTAAAAACTCTAAATAGCGCCTAGCAGTTGAACGACTCACCCCAACTAGATCGCCCATTTGTTGAGCAGTAAAGGCACAGGCGTCATGTTGTACAAATGCATCATGAATTTTCTGTAAGGTAAGCTGATCAACCCCTTTTGGTAACCTAACCGTTGGTTTAGTTTGCTCTTTAGAGCCAAACAAAGAATCGACCATAGATTGTGTTACTTCGTTTGCATCAGAAAAACATTGCTGGCGCGTTTCAAAACGCGCTAACGCTTGATCTAAGCGGTTTAACATTAACGGTTTAACTAAAAAGTCGCAGGCGCCTAGTTGCATTGCTTTTTCAAGCGTTTCGACTTCTTTAGCCGCCGTTAGCAGCATTACTTCACTTTTGATTTCACGACGGCGTAAATCCGATAGTAAATCCAGTCCGTTACCATCAGGCAGGTGTATGTCGAGTAAAATAAGATCAGCCTCTATCGCTTGTAACAAGGCTGTTGCAGTACTTAAATTACCTGCAATACCAACCACTTGATACTGCGCTTGGCGCAAGCTCTGCTTTGCAATTTGACTTCCCGCAGCACCGCCTGGCAGCAATAAATACTGTGCAATTAGCTGCGCTACTTCAACTTCGTCTTCAATTATAATTACAGAATAGGTCATGCTCAATTACTCTTATTATTTTGGAATATAAACACTTAAGCGCGCCCCTAGTAAATCAGACTCACCTATTTCTAAACTACCACGGCACGAGTCTAAATTGGTTTTAACCAAATACAAACCGATACCATGTTGCGCCCCAGATTTAGAGCTAAATTGTGGCGTAAAAATAACCTCGTGGTCTGAACCTAAGCCAAACCCGGTATCTTCTACATCAAACAATAAAGTTTGACTGGTTTCATCCACCGTCACTCTTACAACCGGGTCGCGAGTATCTGAAGCTCTAATAGCCGCTTCTATGGCGTTATCTATTAAGTTGCCTAAGATGGAGACTACCCTTTCGAGCATATCTTTGCGCGCTATAACACCTAGCAGGCTATCTGGGTTTAGCTCTAATGTAACATTAAGCTCTCGTGCTTTATGGTATTTACCCACTAGCAAACCGGCTAGTACAGGGTCTTGAATTCGTTCAAGTAAGTTATGAATTTGCGCTTGAGAGCCCTGGCTCTCTTGCCCTATAAGTTCAATTGCTTGCTCATTTTTACCCATTTGCACCAAAGCCCCAATCAGGTTTAGTTTATTTGAGTAATCATGGGTTTGCACACGTAGTAGCTCCGCAAATGCTTGTACTTTTGTTAGCTGCTGGCTTAAATATTCCAGTTCATCAGATGGGCGCATACTGAGTAAAATGCCATCGGTCTGGCCCTGAACCTGTAAAGAAAAGCGCGACAAAATAATCCGTTTATCTGCTGCAAACAGCTCAAACCCAACAATTTTACGGCTTTGATTTCGCAGTAAAAATTCAGCATGTTCTGGTAGTAGATCTTCAAGGGTGAGGTTTTTATTAATTGTAGATGTTGGTTTATCCAAAATTTCGCAGGCACGTTGGTTTAACTTTCGGACTTTGCCATCGGGTTCAAGTGCAATAATACCGCTTCGGACCGTATTTAAAATAGCATCCTGCTCTGAAAATAACCTTCCTATTTCATCAGGTTGTAATCCAAATATTGCATTACGTACTCGCTGCCCAATATAAACAGCCGCTACAATACTCAAGCCAACAAGCAGTAGTCCCCAAATAAGTATTTCAGCACTACGCGATAAAATAAGCGGATTAATTGATTGCACCAAAAAGCCAACAGACACTAATCCTATAATTTCATTATTAGCATTATATACGGGTACTTTTCCACGAATAGACTCCCCCATACTGCCATGCGCAACCGATATATAGCGTTCACCATTAAGAGCGTTTTGGCTATCTCCCCCAACCATAGGTTTACCAATTTTTCGCTCATCTGGATGTATAATGCGCAGTGCATTAATATCGCCAACTACAATAAAGTCAGCACCTGTGAGCTCTGTGAGGGTCTCTATTTGCGAGTTAAACGCTGATAAGTCGTTTTTTATCTCTAACGCATTTATTACATCTGTACGTGTTGCAATACTATTAGCTACCGCCAGTGCTTTATCACCTATGTGGTTATGTAAACTTTGCGCTGTAAGCTGATACACCAACGCCCCAAACAATATTGCTTGTAAAACACATAGCCCTGTTACCCAAATAATTAAACGTGTTTCTAATCGTTTAGGTTTTTTGACCATGCTTTGCAAAGGGTTTAGCTTGTTGGTGTTAATCATTTATCTCTCTATTGAGCTTGTTCTTGCTGTAACTTAGACGCTGTTTTATCTGCACGGCGCTGCTTTAAGTAATCCTTTAAAGGAAACAACAGCACTAAAATAGACAGTATAAAAATACTTAACGTAAGTGGTCTGTCCCATAAAAAGCTTAAAGAGCCATCAGAAATCATCATTGAGCGACGAAAGTTACGCTCAATCATGTCTCCTAAAATAAAGCCCAGTAACAACGGTGCCATTGGAAAGGCCAATAGGCGCAATACTAACGCAACCAAAGCAACGCCAACCATCATAAATAAGTCGAATGTGTTAAACGACACCAAGTACACACCAATTAAGCTAAAGAACAAAATCATAATAGTTAATACCGACTTTGGCATTGCCAATACTTTTGCGAAATAAGGAATGAGTGGCAGGTTTAAAATTAATAAAACAATATTGCCAAAATACATACTTACAATTACAGACCAAAACACGCTAGGGTTTTCTTGCATAAGCATAGGGCCTGGCTGAATGCCGTAAGCGATTAGTGCCCCAAGCATAATAGCCGTAGTGCCAGAGCCTGGAATACCTAAAGTTAGTAAAGGAACAAATGAACCTGTGCACGCAGCATTATTCGCTGATTCAGGAGCGGCTAAACCACGTAAAGAGCCCTTACCAAACTTCTCTTTTAGGCCTTTAGGTGCCAAATTTCGTTCAGTGGCATACGCCATAAAGCTTGCAATAGTGGCTCCAGCGCCAGGTAAAACACCAACAATAAACCCTAAGAATGACGAACGGCCAACAACCGGTGCCATATCTTTAACTTCGTCTTTTGTTAATTTAGTTGAGCCAATTTGTGGAGTGTCTGAATCATTAAGGCTTTTAGCGTCTTTTTTCTCTGGCTTAACAACATTAATTAATGCCTCAGCAAGGGCAAACGTTGCCATTGCAATTAATAAAAAGCTAATGCCATCAAGTAAGTCGGCTTGGCTAAAGGTAAAGCGCTCAGTGCCCGATGAAGGGTCTATACCTACCGTTGCCAGCATTAGACCAAATACGGTCATCATCATTGCTTTTAAAAACTGGCCTTTATTTGAAAATGCAGCAATGGCTGTTAAACCTAAAAACATAAGTACAACATAATCAGGAGACTGAAAACTCAACGACACCTTTGCTAATAAAGGCGCGGCAACCATAAGTAGTATGGCGCCTATTGTTCCGCCTATAAAGGAGGAATAAGCAGCAATAGCCAAAGCTTTACCTGCATGACCTTGCTTTGCTAGTGGGTAGCCGTCAAAAGATGAAGCCACCGTACCCGCCACCCCCGGTGCATTAATTAAAATAGATGATGTAGAGCCGCCAAAAATTGCGCCATAATAAACACCGGCCATTAAAATCATACCCGAATCAGCGCCTATGCTATAAGTAATGGGGATCATCAGAGCAATTGCAGTTATAGGCCCAAGCCCAGGTAACATACCAATAAACGTACCGACCAAACAGCCAGCTATCACGTACATTAAATTATTAAAGTCGAGCACGGTCGACAAACCAAGCATAATTCCATCAAACATAACTTAACTCCACAAATCGCCCGGAACCAAGTAAATACCTAATACTTGAGTCATCAAAAACCAAAACACCACAGCAACAGGAATAGAGGCAAATAATAAAATTTTCTTGCGCCTTTCACCCATTACAAAAAAACCTGCTAATAAAAAAGCGCTTGTAGATATTAAAAAGCCCACAGGCTCTAACACCGCACTATAAATCACCATTAAAACTAATAAGCCTAAAGTGCGTACAACATGCGATATTTCTAATGGCTGGTTTTCTGCTGCTTTTTCGTTTGGCCTAAGTAAAGTGGAACCAATAGAAAGCAAGCACACCACAATACCAAAAGCAGCGTACACTTTTGGTAACGTAGCAGAAGTAACCGTTTCGTATTCTTCAAATGGCAATAGTGGAATTTGCCACGCCACCACGGCGTAAAGAGTAAATAGCGCCAAGAATAAACTTGGCCCTAGTAGTTCGCGTTTCATCATAAAAACCTCGATTAATCCGCTTTACGAATAAAGCCAAGCTCTTGCATAACCACTCTAAGCTGCGCTTCTTGTTTTTCGAGTGACTTAATAAATTCATCTTTTTCCTGAAAAAGATTTAACCAGCCATTTCGCGCACGAACGGTTTCCCACTCAGGGGTTGATTGTAATTTACGAAGCTTTTCAGTGTATTGAGCTAACTTATCAGCAGGTAAGTTAGGGGCTGCAAAAAAACCACGCCAATTAACAAATTCCATATCGTAACCCATCGACTTGAACGTCGGTATTTGTGGGTAATCAGTTAAAGCCTCAGGCGATGTAACGGCTAACACACGAGCCTGTCCGCCATTGGCAACTTCTAATGCTTCGCTTAAACCAGTCGAAAGTAAGTTAACCTCACCAGAGAGTAGGCCTGCTTTTGCTTTGCCACCGCCATCATATGGAATATAACGAATTCTACGACCGTCAACACCGCCCGCTTTAGCCGCTTGTGCAGCAACTAAATGATCCATGCTGCCACGAGCTGAGCCACCAGCTACTTTAATTGAACTTGGGTCTTCTTTAAGTGCTTTAATGACATCTTGCCACGTTTTATAAGGTGAATCGTTACGTACAACAAATGCGCCAAAATCAGCAATCATACTTGCTACTGGTGTTAAATCTCGGTAACTGTAAGGAATCTTTCCGGTTAATGCTCGCAACACTATAGGCGTTGAGTTAACCATTAAAATATCACCTTTTTTAGTACCTGATTCTATTAAGTAGGCAATTGCTCGTCCACCGCCGCCACCTGACATATTTTGAAAAGACGCATTGTTGTCGATGCCTGCCTTTACTAAACCTTCACCTACACCGCGTGCTGTTGTATCCCAACCGCCTCCTGGGCCTGCTGGAACTAAAAAGTGAATATCGGCCATTGCCATGGGGCTGCTTAGTACTAATGATGCCGCTAATAAAGTTGTTTTAACTGACTTAAATAATTTCATTGTGTGTCTCCTTAAAATAAATACTGCATACGTGCACTAAAGCCCATACCAGAGTCTTCATCACCTACAAGCGCAGCGGTGCCTGGGCCCTCTACATCGCTGTAGATAAGGTTGCCCATAAATTTAATGTCGCTACTGACGTAATAACTTGTTCCTAGGGTGAAAGTGGTTACTTCACTGCCTTGGTTTTTACTCGTTGCATCCATTTGTGAAACACGCGCAACAAGCTCCCATGCATTTTTTATATTTTTAGGTTGTACAAATAGAGCAGAACCTGCTTTGTACTGTCGTTGCTCCCCCCCCTAAAAAGTAACTTGCTGAGACATGAAAGCCGTCAAAACGCTCTGCATCTAAGTCATCGCTACTATTAAGTGCATCTAATGCGCGGCTTGCGTATTCGGCCTCTAATGTTAAAGAGTCAGCCTGAAAAGCAAATTCAAGCCCCGACTGCGATAAGCTATCCAGTGCAACTGTTGTCCCGCCTGCAGCATAATTAACTAGGCGTACATTAGTTTCACGTACTTCACCACGGGCAAAACGCGCTCCTAGTTCATTGCCACCCATATCGCGGTATGAATGCCACGCACCTAAATGAATTACGTCGCCTGGCGCTGCGCTCGACCACGTAGCACGCCCTGTAAGAGCAAGCGTTAGGCGGTCGTTTTCATTATTACCCGTTGCACCAAAGGCATCATTTTTATAAACCCCAACGGCAAAACGAAAACCTGAGTCTTTAAAGTATTGATAAGCAGATACGCCCCAACGAAAAAAGGGCGAGAAAGTATTGGCAACAGCACTACGCTCAATAGTATTAATATGTTTTGAGCTAGTAAGTGCGTTTAGCGACATGTCTTCGCGGATTTTACCGGCTTTAATTTTAAGGCCGTTTTCAAATGCATAACGTACACGTGCAAGCACAATTTCGGCGTCACCTTCGCCAAATTCTAAAAGTAATTTGTGATCCCAGTTACCATGCTCACTCTCTACGTAGGTACGAATACGGCGAGGGAAAAAATCGCTCCCGCCTGAGCCATCATTACCTGCGTTATAGGCACCTTCAAAATAGTTGTAATCAAGCTGTACTCGCCCTCCAAACTCTAAATTAAAGCTACTTGATGTTTTTAAAGCGTTAACTTCTTTTTGCAATGCATCTAATTGCGCTTGTAGTTTTTGAGTATCGTTATCAGCTAAAGCAGATGTGCTAACTAATGCTGCTGTAATTGCCAAAGCGAGCTGTGTGTTACTTGCTTTCATTATTTTCTCCACGCTGTGTTTGTGTATTTATTGTCAGGTAGATATGCGACGACAAACTGCTATCTAACGCGCAGCTTATTGTTAACGGGAAATTAACGAAATATTTTGAGGGAAAGGTGCATTGATGATCGTTAAGTGCTTTTTGTTCATTAAAACCATGAGCAAAATGAACAAAATTAAAAAACAAGCCAGCGTTAACCGCTCGCTCAGAACCTGAATAAAAAACGCACGAAATAAAATAAGAATTATTTGTATTTGGGTGTTGACAGTTTACTAGATCTAACTGATAATCAATATCAACAAGACGGAATACATACCCCTTGTTAAGGAATGAACTGATTTGTTTCTCGACCCTGAAACAACGTGTGGCGCACGTAAACAGCTATGGTTACTTGTTATGAACCGCAACGCCCCTTGATGTTGATGATAAGTAACCGCCCTACTATTTTACTTGCTACATTGCTCATATCGGTGACGGTAGATATGAAACTAAAAAAGCCCTTTCGGGCTTTTTTTATGTCTGTAATTTAGTGAGTCGCATACTCACATAAATTAATCCATTAACGGCGGTTTTTTCGGGCGCGTGCACGGCGCTGTTTTTTCTCTTCTTCTTTAGCTGCTTTTTTAGCTTCTGCAGCGGCGCGTAATCCTGCTACCATAATTTCTTCCTCTTCACGCATGGCAGGGGTTTCCATGGTGATGCGACCAATAATGCCATCACGAAGTTCGTTTATGAGTATTTCAGACATTTTATACGTGTCTATTTGATTACCACCTCGGATACAGCCGCGCTTTTTACCGGCCATTTCTACAAATTCCCAGTCACTTTCTGGCAGTTCGGCAATTTTATAGCGAGCTTTTAAAAGCTCTGGGTATGCACGTAGTAAATACTCAGCGGTGTAACTTGCTACTTCTTCGTATTCCAGTGCTGTGTCACGTATTGCACCAGTTGCACCTAAACGATAACCTGAGTTTTCGTTCTCTACTTTAGGCCAAAGCATTCCTGGTGTGTCGTAAAGCATAATGCCATCTTCAAGCTTAATGCGTTGCTGCGCCTTAGTAACTGCAGGCTCATTACCTGTTTTTGCCACTATACGCCCAGCCAATACATTTATTAATGTAGATTTACCAACGTTCGGAATACCCATTATCATGGCTTTAATTTGCTTATCGGCACCTACTTTATGCGGCACTAATTTTTTACAAAGCTCGTTAATACGGTGTACTTCAGCTGCTTTATCATGCCCAAAAGCAATGGCTTTAACGCCACTTTCTTGCTCAAAGTAATCTTTCCACGCTTGGGTCATTTTAGGATCGGCTAAATCAGCCTTATTTAGAATTTTGATGACCGGTTTACCTTCGCGCAAAGTTGTCACCATTGGGTTTTCGCTACTATAAGGAATGCGTGCATCTAGCACTTCAATGATCACATCCATTTGTGGCATTATTTCTTTAATTTCATTTCGGGCTTTATTCATGTGCCCAGGGAACCACTGGATAGCCATTTTTAACTCCTAACGTATAATTTGACGCTATTTTAACTGGCAATTCATTTAATTGCGCTATACTGGCGCAAATTTTTTCAGATTAGACATTATGGCTCTTAAATCTACCATTATTAAAGCGCAGTTATCGCTTAGCGATATGGATCGTTACGTGTACCAAGATTTTAATTTAACCTTAGCGCAGCACCCATCAGAAACTGATCAACGCTTGATGATTCGCTTACTCGCTTTTGCGCTAAATAGTTGCGATGGTTTAGAATTTACTAAGGGGTTAAGTGCTGATGATGAACCAGAGCTTTGGCATGTAAACTACAGTGAAGAAATAGAGCTATGGATTGAGTTGGGGCTACCTGATGAAAAACGCCTTAAAAAGGCCTGCAATAAATCTAAAAAAGTGGTGCTTTATACTTACGGCGAAAATAATCAAACAATTTGGTGGCAAAAGCATCAGCCTAAGTTATATGAATTTAAAAACTTAAGTATTTTTAGCCTCGATTATGCAGCTACTCAAGCATTAGCCGATTTAGTTGATCGAAATATAAAACTCACTATTACCGTACAAGATGGTGAAATATGGGTAAGCACCGATACAACTAATATTGAAATTAAGCCGCAGCAATTAATGTAACTAAGATAGGTTATACCAATTGCATTAAATTAGTTATCTATTATAGCGACAAGGAAATAAGTCGGTAACAAGGCGAAATTATTTATATAGTTGTTCTATATAAATAATTTTTAACGCAGGTAGCGGGTTATTTAATACGCTAGAATGATCATGTTTTAATAAAATTAGTATTAGGGGCATATGAAAGTTAAGCACGTTATTGTTTTACATGGTTTGTATATGTCTGGCTTTGTTATGCGCCCACTTTGCTCACGCCTTGAAGAGTCGGGGATGACCGTATTAAATATTACCTACAATACGCTTGACCCAAATCGCGATACTATTTTTGCTCAAATTGATGAATGTATAGCTAACGAACCTTCAGCGCTTGTATGCCACTCTATGGGTGGACTTATTGCGCGTGCATATTTAGAAGCAAACTCCCCTGCTAGTCAGCATGTTACTAAGGTTATTACCCTAGGTACGCCACATAAAGGTAGCCATATTGCGCAAAAAATGAAGCAAAAAGGGTTTGAATCATTTTTAAAAAATAGCGTGGAATTTTTATTAACTAAAAATGGTAATTGGCCTTTTAAAGCCAAGCTTTATAGTATTGCCGGCGACTTACCTATAGGGCTAATGCCATTAATAGTTAAAGGCAGCCAATCAGATGGCACTGTATTACTAGATGAAACTAAACTCAAAGGTATGGCTGAACATAAAGTGTTTCACTTAAGCCATACCAGTATGATTTATTCGCGCCAAGTGCTCGATTACATTTTAAAATGCTTGAGTGAGGACGATTAGTCCTCTGCATTGGCTGCTATTTTATAGCTAATTAAAAATATGGTACCTAAAATAAGCGGTATTGGCGCGGCTATGTAGCCAAACGTATCTGAGTTAGCCAAACTTGCTCCAGCTAAATGCGCTATCACTCCCAGTAAAAATGCAACCACTGCGATACCGACCACAATTAACTCTGCTTTATTTTGTTTTGCTGTTTTTGCATGCATGTTATCTCTCCCGATTATTTCGATAACATAATTATGCGCCAATAAAACGTGTGATTTTTGACCTAAATCAATAAATAAAAAGCTCGTAGTTCTGCCTTGGATAAAGTTTGTTTTAGATCATAATTTACACAACTTTAGGATTTATTTACGTCCAAGGGGTGGTATTTTAATTAATCAAACCCATGTCTAATAATAGAGTAAAATGAGTAAGTATTTGTAAACATTGATAGGTTAAAGCTATCACTTTAATAATTCTAAACGATTTTACTAAATAATTAAAATCCGTAATACTTATCACAAGTTAACAAACAAACCGTTATTCAAGGAGCAAGTTATGTCACATGTAAATGCCATTGGTTTAAACAGCGAAAAAAGTGAAGACATCGTAAAATCTCTCAATACTTTATTGAGCAGCTACCAAATTCAGTACATGAATGCGCGTGGCTTTCACTGGAATATTAAAGGTCGTAACTTTTTTGAATTACATATCAAATTTGAAGAAATTTATAATTTACTACTTGAAAAAGTAGATGAAATTGCAGAGCGTATTTTGACGCTAGATGGCGCGCCACTGCATGCGTTTTCAGATTACTTAGAAGTAAGTGAAATTAAAGAAGCCAAAAACATTAGCGATGGTACAGCTGCAGTAGAAAACCTACTAGCGGGTTACAGCACACTAATTAAAATGCAACGCGAAGTATTAAGCCAAGCAGGTGAGGCAGACGATGAAGGTACTGCATCATTAATGGGTGATTACATCTCAGAGCAAGAAAAACTTGTGTGGATGCTTAAAGCTTACTTAGATTAAATTTAAGCAAAAAAAAGCCCTCAATAATGAGGGCACAAATAGGGATAAATCGTTAAATAACTAAGCGATTCGGTTACTATATTAGTCACCTCCCAATACTAAACAACACCCCTGTTACCAGTGGCGTTGTTTTTGGTTTAAGCGGAAATTAAATCATTTAAATAGTCACCGTTGTACCAATCTGCTTATATATGAGGCCTATTTAACGTTAAGAAAATTATGCTAGAACTAGGCAGAAACTTTTGTATCTAGTTGTTCTAAATAAAAAATTTTTAACGACGTTATAGTGCAATTTAATTCGTTAAATTGATCAAAGATTCATGCGGGTTGGTATTATTCCGCTCAAATAAAAAAGCCCCAGTAGTTGTTGGGGCTTTGCGAACGTAATTAATTAAACAATGCTATTTAAATCGCTCTATTGGTTAGAATTTGCTTCTAAAGCCTATGTAAAATGACTGGCCAATTGGGTCATACGTGCCTGCATCGGTTTCAGTACCGGTGCTTGAGCCACTTACGCCAGATAAAATGCGTGGTGGCTCTTTATCAAATAAATTATTAGCACCTGCATATAACTCCATTGAATCATTAATATGGTAGCTTGCTTGTACATCGTGATACGTTACTGAGCCTATTCCTATACCACCTGGAGCTATACCAAAGCCACTTAAAAATTGATCATCAAAGTCAGCAGCACCAATGTAAGTTAGGCTCCAGTTAAAATCAAAATCATTAAGTTTATAACCAAAGTTCCAGTTAGCTTTGTGCTCTGATGCGCCAATTTCACCAGCGAATTCATCTTTGTCAGCCCCCGGAAGTGGAATGCTATAACCATCCATTAAGTAGGTGTAGGCAAGGCGAGTTCTAAACGCGCCAGGGCCAATATCTGTAGCGTATGTTAATGTTAAATCAACACCTTCTGTTCCTAAACCACCGCTATTTGATACACCGCTGTCGATAAACTCAAGCGAACCAGCGCTATTATTACCTGACGGGCCACTGCGTCGAGTTATAAAATCACAAAAGCTTGTATCGCCACCACCGTAACATTGATCAAGTATAAATTGACGAGGTGTTGATACAATTGCATCAGTGATCTCAATATCAAAGTAATCAAGTGTTATATCAAGGCCTGAAATTAACTCTTCCGGTGTAAATACCAAACCTACTGTTACTGAGTCACCGACTTCTTCTTTGAGATCTTGATTACCGCGGTTAAAGCCACTAATACCTTGAAGGTCTGACTGGTTAAGCGTAAATTCGCCATTTGATGCAATATTATTAGCGACACCTACATCCGCACGACACGCATCACCTGCAGCTCCGCCACCGCTATTTGTAATACCTAAACAAGGATCGTTCAACCCGCTTGGGAAAGTTTGCGAAGGTGGAGAAAATAACTCATCAATATTGGGCGCACGAGTAGAGCGAGCACGTGTAGCGCGTAGGCGTAAGCTATCTATTACTTCCCAATCTACGCCTACGTTCCAGCTTTCTGTGTTGCCTACCGTTGAGTAGTCAGATAATCGAACGGCTGCATTCATAGTTACAGAATCAAGTACTGGAATATTTGCCTCAACATAGTACTCAGTCACATCAAATGAGCCTTCGGTTGCAGGAATAGCATTGCCCGCATTAAGACCGGCTTGCTGAAGCGCATCAAACTCACTACGTGAGAACTCTTCACGGTATTCAAAACCGGCCGCTATACCCACCATACCTGCTGGCAGTTCAAATAAATCACCAGAGATATTTCCGCCTATGATCTCTTGCTCAACAGAGGTCGAAAGCGTGCTGGGTGCACTTACAAAATCAATAGCACCTTGCGAAAGGGAGTTAAATCCATAAATATCTACAGGCGAACAATTAAAGCCACGCGCAGTTGCATCAATACAGATAGCTTCATTAGTAATGCCGTCGCCATCTAAATCTTGGCTATCAATTACAGCCTCTAACCCTTGACGGAAGCTTTGTACGTTAACTAAACCGCCAGAAACCTGCAACTCTTTTGTTTTACCATATACATAGTAAGTATCGTAAAACCAGTTATCGGTAATTTCACCTTGAAAGCCTAGTGCTAAACGAAAAGTATCACGTTCGGCGCGTGCACCGCGGTTACCTACATCACTTAAGCGCTTAGCAAAAAATATGTCTCGTGCGCCATCACCATCGGTATCGGTTGCGGCATTATAAATATCGTCGGGAACAAACGCATTACGTAAAAGTTCACCATTTACGTCAAATTCAATGGGGACACGCCCATTAGCGTATATATCGTCTGATGCAAACGGAAATGGCTCTAGCTCTGAGTTAGTTGTGCTAGATGCATACGTACCTTCAAAAAAGAAGCTGTGCTTATCATTTAGCTCGTAGCTACCATTTGAAGCAAACAAATAGCGCTCAGTAGGTATTGCGATTGTTCTTACGCCACTACGATTAAAGCCGTTCGCACCTACTCCGTCACCGCCATTGGTGCTAAAGCTGTCTTGTAGGTTATTATTTGCATCGTAAGTGAATGTATCATCACCAGCGCTAAAACGCCCCTGAGGAGGGAATGAAGATAAAAACGGGCTTTGTGCATCAAATATAGACCCTGGGTTTGCAACCGGATCATCCTCAAAATAAATACCTGAAAATTGATCTACAGCAGAGCGCTCACGGTCACGCGAGAACACAGCTCCTTGGTCAGAATAACCTAAATGAAACATTGCATGGCCTTTGCCATCATCACTCGTTAAACCTGAAGTGAAAGAGAATTGACGAGATTCGTCGTCGCCTTCGCTCGATTCGCCATATTGGCCTTCAAACTCTAAACCCTCAAAATCATCTTTAAGTACAAAGTTAACTACACCTGCCACCGCATCAGAACCATAAACCGATGAGGCACCGCCGGTCATAATTTCTACGCGTTCAATAAACTGGCTCGGAATAGAGTTTAAATCTACCGCAGAGCTTCCTGGTACACCTGATACATAACGACGGCCATTAACTAAAACAAGCGTACGGTTAGAACCTAAGTTACGTAGATCAACCGTTGCAACACCTGCGCTGGCAGTATTAAAGTTAGAGTTGGTACGGCTTATAGCAGGCGAGCCAAATGCTGGATTTTCTAATAATAAGTCTTGAATATTTAAAGAACCAGAGGCATCAATAGCCTCACCACTTACAACCTGAATAGGTGCAGACGACATAGCCTCAGCTGAGCGAATACGCGAGCCAGTTACTTGCACTCGTTCTATTTTTTCTATCTCGTCGTTTTCAGCCGCTAAACCCTGAAACGAAAAGCCTGCGAGTATTGCACCACTTAACGCTACTGTTAGCGACGACTTTTTAAATACTCGTGCACCTGTATTGTTTATTTTTTTCATATTAACTCCCCTGAATTGTTATTTTTGTAACTAGTTGGTTACAAGGAATGCAACATTAAGGGGAATAAATTTAAGACTCTATAAGGTTTATTCAGTCGGCTTTTTATTTGGTGTAAAGGGCATGTTTGATGGGGTAAAAGACTTCGACTTCTATTTTATATTAATAAAAAACCATATTTGGTCACATATTTTCTTAAATGCACGGTCTTTATTATTATATACAGCAGGAGATATACAATAATGATTGCTTCGTTTCACGCATTAACTCACATTAGCACATCAAAATTTGCAACATTTTTAACTCAGCATGTGCAAGCGCATAGGCATTTTAATTCTCAACTTCACATACCTGATAAGCGTTTAGATCAAATAGATACTTTACAACATAATGTGCTATTTTATGAGCTAACTAACCTCTCTGATCCGACTCAAATAGTTCATTTAACTGAGCTTGCTAAAAAATTAAAGTTAGTGATTATTGCTCAGTCAGGACATTTTGCAAATTTTGCTTTTGAAGTGGGAGCCGTGGACTTTTTAACCACCGATGTAACCACCTCAAGAATAGAAAAGTGCTTCGAAAAACTTATTCACCTTTGCCCAATCGCCAGTGCTGCTGAGCAAAAATACCAACAAAATATTAATGAAGAACATACTAAATTGCCATCGTCACATATTGTAGTAAAAGATGTAGGTAAAGTACGCTTAATAGATATTAAAGACATTGTTTGGGTTAATGGTGCCGGAAATTACGTAGAGCTTCATTTTGTTGAAGGGAGCGCGCCAGTTTTACATCGCGAAACTATGAAAAACATTGAACAACAATTAGAGCCAGAAGGGTTTATACGTATACACCGCTCTACGCTTGTCAGAAAACAAGCCATAACTGAGCTAATGCCAACTGATAGCGGCGATTACAAAGTAAAACTTAAAAATGATACTTTCTTAAATTTATCAAGAAGGTATAAAGGTTGCTTAGAAAGTATAATAAGCCCCATAACTTAGAGGCTTAGTAATAGTGAAACTACAGCCAATATGTTTTTATATACTCATCATCTGGATGTTGATGTAGGTAACTTTCTGAATTTTTATAAAAGTTTACTTCTACATCGCTGTTATGCCAGACTTTTTCAAACATATTTTTAGCAATAATGTTGGCATATAAATAATCAACTCGCTGGTAGCCGCGCTCTTTTACGCTAGAAAAATAAGTTTCTAATGAATCCATGCTATCCACTGTTAGTAGCTCAAACTCTTCTAAGTTGACTACAACAAACTTTATAGACCCTTTAGGATGCGTACTTAACTCCTGAACAACCCCATTAGTTAATGAGGTTACTCCTTCATTATTAAAGCTCCCCACCAGCTTTAAATACATGGTGGGCAGCTGAGAACAAATATTAAACTCGCCATGCGCTCCAAACATAAATAACCTTTTATATATCAGTGCTTCATTAAAGCTTAATACAAATTTTTAATTTTGCAGCTAATTTATAAGCGCAATAAAAAAGGCCATCTCAAGCGCTTTTTCTTCAAGGCTTTTAAATCGCCCTGAAGCACCACCATGGCCTGCATCCATGTCAGTTTTAAACACCAATATATTACTATCAGTTTTTAGCTCGCGCATTTTTGCTACCCATTTCATTGGCTCCCAATACTGTACTTGTGAGTCATGAAAGCCTGTCGTTATTAACATATGCGGATAGTTTTGCTCGCTAATATTATCGTACGGTGAGTAATCTTCAATTACATTATAAAATGCAGGATCGTTAGGGTTACCCCACTCGTCATACTCGTTGGTGGTAAGTGGAATACTCTCATCAAGCATTGTGGTAAGCACATCTAAAAATGGAACATGACAACCAATACCGCAGTATAGCTCTGGAGCTTGGTTTACAACGGCACCCATTAATAAGCCACCAGCACTACCGCCCGATGCAAATATTTTATTTTTATCGCCATAGCCTTGCGCTACTAATGCCTTAGTTACATCAATAAAGTCGTTAAAGCTATTTTGCTTGTGCTCTTTTTTACCTTGCTCATACCATTGGCGCCCCAGCATTTCAGAGCCTCTAACATGGGCAATTACGTATACAAACCCACGATCGAGCAAGCTTAGTGATGTACTCGAAAAACTTGGATCAATTGTATAACCATACGCGCCATAGCCGTATTGAAACAAAGGATTTGTCCCATCCTTTTTAAAGCTGTCTTTTTTATACACTATTGATACAGGTACTTTAATACCATCGCGCGCGGTTACCATTAAGCGTTCAGATTCATAGTCATCGGCATTAAAGCTACCTAGCACTTTTTGCTGTTTGAGTAATGTTTTAGCACCAGTTGTTAAATCAACATCATATAAAGAACCTGGCGTTGTTAGGCTCGAATAATAGATACGCGCGCTTTTAGACTCAGGCTCTGGGTTCATCGCTACTGCGGCATAATAACAAGGGTCATCAAACTCTAATGTCATACGCTCATTGTGCTTATTCACAACTACGAAACGCGCCTGCCCCTGCTCTCGCTCGCTCAGTACTAAAAAGTCGTTAAATAATTCAACGCCCTCTAACAATACATTTTCGCGATGCGCAGTATGTTCTTGCCAAAGCGCTCTATCTTCAATAGTTTGGCTAGTCGCCGTCATTAATCTAAAGTTTTGAGCTTGCCAGTTAGTCACTATGTAAAAAGTATCGCCAAGTTTGTCTACATCAAACTCGTGACCCTCTTCGCGGGGCATTAATGCTTTAAACTCACCTTTTGGGTTATTAGCATCTAGTACCCATGTATCGTTTGTTTCTGTACTCGCTAAATCAATAATAATTAAGCTTTCATCGCGGCTTTTGCCAAGACCCATAAAAAAGCTACTGTCGTGCTCTTCGTAAACCATCACATCTTGACTTTGTTTGGTACCCAGTTCGTGTCTAAACACCTGAAAACCTAATAGCGTTTGCAGGTCTTTTTTTACATAAAAAACAGTTTTATTATCATTTGCCCAAACAATTTGCCCTTCGGTATTTTCAAGTACGTCATCAAGCATTTCATCTGTTAAAAGACTCTTAAAACGTACGGTATAAATTCGACGCCCTTCAGTATCTTCAGAATATGCCATCAGCTGCTCGCATGGGCTAAGGGCAACTTCACCTAATTCAAAAAACTCATAACCCGTAGCAAGCTCATTTACATCTAATAGCAGACTTTTATTGTCTGTGCTCATGCTAGTACTTCGGTAATGGCGAGAGTATTCATCATCGCCACGTACTTCTGAGTGATACCAGTAAGTACCATCTTTTACAGGCACCGTATTGTCATCTTTTACAATGCGCCCTTTTAGCTCTTCAAAAATAGCCTCTTGCAGTGGCTTCATTGGCGCAAGTTGTGCACCACAATAGGTGTTTTCTGCTTTTAGGTGCGCTAATACATCTTCGTTTTGACGCTCATCATCACGCATCCAATAATAATTATCGACTCGCGCTTTATTGTGAGTAGTTAATGTATAAGCTTGCTTTTTAGCAACAGGGAAATCAGGCAATAAACTTAAAGAATAATCAGGACGAGGCACAAAATAACCAATATAAAAAATAACAATGTGGTCAGTTTATCATAAAAATAAAAAAGCCCACCCAATACTTAGGTGGGCTAAAACGGTACACGCTTCATCACTAAAACCGTTATACCTTTGGGAAGATAGTCTCTTTAATACACTTACTTAACTAGGTACTTTTTGCCAAGCCATAGCCCAGCTTTTGCCTACACCAGGTTCAAACATAGGCTTTTCATCATCGCTTGCACGGCAAAACTCATTAAATGGCCATGGCTTGCATTGATAAACATGCCCTGTTTTAGGTTGTAGTACCTTTGTACCAGCGCTGTAGTTATTAATATTTTCTGGATATATATAATCGTATTGCTGGCTGCACTTTTCAGGGCTTTCATGGCACTTAGCAATACAATGAAAATTAACTTCAGCTTTGCAAATACCACTTGTTTCTAGAGCAAATACTTCATTATGACGATACGCCACAACCAACCCTTGTTCAGTCATTCGTCCTGCACTTACTAAAGGCACATGCACGTTTATATACTCGGCGACTAAACGTGGCCAAGCATGGGGTTCACCTTCTTCAAGAGAGGTAATTTTATAATCAAACGATAAATCAACGAGCACTCCTTGCATGTCGTAAAAAGTTACACTCACCACATCACCAATAAATAATTGGGTATGATGATTTAAGCAACCTATTGCTGACCATGTTCCGCAGGCCAGCGACATATGCATAAACACAGCAACACCTTAGAGTCACAAAATTTTATCCATGGTATATGGATACACAATAAATACATTGAGGGCAAGAGATACACGATAATACACAGTGCAGCAGCCCCGCTATCGTAGTTTTAACAAGTAAAACCTTAGACCGGAAACTTTGCGTCCTAACCTTTAGGTTAGTTTGCCAACAATTCGGCGATTATAATTAGCAACCGCACAACAATCAAACAAAAGAATGTAACCAATGGAAAAAACCAACCCTTAAAGATTGGTTTTAGTATATTTATTAGCTAAATAAATAATTTAACGGCTCTTTGGCCCAGCTAAATGCTAGCACCGCTAATAGTCCCAAAAAGATCACCCACGCAGGCCAAGATGATTTAGTAAGCTTTACTTGTGCATTTTCATTACTAAGCTCTTTTGTACCTGTAATCATTGCTTTTACAAGAGGCTTGCCTTTAAATTTATACACAATAATAGCCAGCACATGCAAACCGATAGCATATAGTAAAATGTCAAAATTAAGGTGGTGTAGCCAATTAGCAAAATCTACGGTATCGCTCGATACATATTCAACTAATGGTCCGTCTGTTAAAATGCCATCACTGCTCATTAGCCCTGTTAAAAGCTGAGTACTAATAAGTATAAAAAACAAAATGACCATATAGCTGCCCTGCGCGGAGTGCCCTGGTGCATCTGTAGGTGTTTTAAATGCGCTAATTACCGACTTTGGTGAATGTATTAGCGCACTAATTTTAGCTGTTTTACTGCCAAACACTCCCCAAATAAAGCGCGTAACAATAAGTGCAAGCGTAAAAAAGCCCATTACAAAATGTAGCTCAATCATGCCCTCTTCGGCACTAAAATATAACGCAGCAATACTAATTACTAATAACCAATGAAAGCTTCTAATAAAGCTATCCCAAACCTGTACTTTTGACATTGCGCCCACCCTAAATAAAACAGTACTATTTAATATGTTATCTACTTTAACATCATCATATTAAGGTATCCTTATGAGTCATTCTACAAGTCATATGAGTAAAAACCATGCAAGGAACTAAAAAAGCTATTTTAAAGGGCTTTTTAGATATGCTGCCGCTTTGTTTGGCGGTTATTCCGTGGGGTATTTTGTGTGGTTCTTTAGCTATTCAAAATGGCTTTAGCGCTTTAGAAACCCAAGCTATGTCACTTTTAGTTTTTGCAGGCTCTGCGCAATTAGTCGCTATAGAGCTTATGGCGGGTAATACTCCGCTGCTCACTATTTTATTTACTACGTTTATTATCAGCTCTCGTCATTTTTTATATGGCCTCGCTGTTCGTCATAAAGTCATTGATAAACCCATGCGCTGGCGCTTACCGGTCAGCTTTGTATTAACCGATGAGCTATTTGCTTTTTCGCATCATCGCAAAGCATATAGAACAAAAACAAGATTAATATACGCACTTAGTGCCGGGTTTAGCTTTTATATAGCTTGGAACTTGTGGACACTCATTGGTATTGTGGCGGGCTCTATGCTGCCTGACTTAACCAATCTAGGGCTAGACTTTGCAATTGCAGCTACGTTTATAGCGTTAGTTATTCCGGGGGTTAAAAACTTAGCCACCTTAGTCACCGTTATAGTAGCGGGTATAAGCGCAACTCTATTAAAAAGCACAGGGTTTGAGCTGTGGTTAGTATGTTCGGCTTTACTTGCTATGTGCGCAGGCTACTTCACATCAAGAATAACCACAAAGAAGGACGCGCACTAATGATGATCACAATATTACTTATGGCGTGTATTACTTTTTTTACGCGTTACTTATTTTTGCACCGTGCCTTACCATTTAAGGTAGGCCCCAAGATGCAGCAATTTTTAAGCTTTAGTGCCCCAGCCGTACTAACAGCTATTTGGGTCCCTATTGTATTTTTAAGTGAAGAAGGTATTAACCTTAATTGGCAAAACCCATATTTAAGCGCGGCTATTGTGGCCGTTATTGTGGCTTACAAAACACATAATATTTATTACACCACCCTTGCTGGAATGGGTCTTTTTTTAATACTTAATTAAGCACCCTACATTTATTAATAGATTTTTATTACTGCAGGTGAAACTTTATACTTTTCGATGTATGCATCAGCGAGTAGAATGCTTGAAACAATAATAAGCGTCAATCATGCACAAATTTTATCAATTAAGCACAACTAGCTTACAAGGCCAGCCCATTAACTTTAGTGATTTTGAGGGGAAGGTTGTACTTATCGTAAATACCGCGAGTGAATGTGGGTTTACCTACCAGTATGAGTCTCTTCAGGCCTTACATAATAAGTATGCAAGCCAGGGTTTGGTTATTTTGGGTTTTCCGTGTAATCAATTTGGTCAGCAAGAGCCCGGCGACGCCACCCAAATAGAGCAAGGCTGTTTAATTAACTACGGTGTTAGTTTTTTAATGTCGGCCAAAGTCGATGTAAACGGTGAGCATGCCCATCCTATTTTTCGTTATCTAAAATCAGCATTACCTGGTTTTTTAACACGTAAAATAAAATGGAACTTCACTAAGTTTTTAATAGCGGCCGATGGCACACCAATTAAACGCTATGCTCCTTTTACTAAACCTGAAAAGCTAGAAATAACCATTCAAAAAGCACTTAAAAACATTACGGCATAAAATTAATAAAGAGGCGTATAGCCTCTTTATTGCCAGTTAAAACTAAGCGTTAAACATGTTTATAACCACACGTATAAATACCTAAACAAAACTGGCGATGTATTTTTACTAGTACAATTTACTCTATGTAATCGCTTAAATCGTCTTCGCCTAGGTTTTTACGCAAGCGTTTTTGTTCAAGATAGTCTTCCAACTTTTTCTTAACTTTTTGCTTGTTTTTATCATGTTGATTACGCCCGACCATTTCGTATTCGTCTTCAACAAAATCATCATCTAGCGCATCGTAACTAAATGTCTTACCCACAACCCACTCCATAAAGTGTTTGAGACCAATTAAGGATTTTATAATCGCAATAATTGGTGAAATTAAAAATGTTCAGTACTAAATATGATTTACAAATTAGTACCAAAATAAAGCCATGTAGCTATCGTAAATAGTCTTCATGTCAGTATTGTGAATAAATAGCGCTAAATTCGAATTGAGGAAAGTGAGAGTTTTTTATCGTATCGATAAATAAAATTTATCACTTTTTATTTTTTAGCCAATTTGACTAAAAAATAGTTATTTACTTAATGAAAGCATCATTATTAAGCCGCCTATAAACACGTAACCCATTGTTTATAATAAACAAATAAAACTGGCACTAAACTTGTTATTAGTTAATAGTCATCAACAAAAAAGTAGAGAACAAACATGAAAAAATTACTATTAGTAAGTGCTTTAATTTGTACGCCCGCTGCAATGGCTCACAACGATAACGATTCTGCAATTTCATTTAGTAATGAACAGTGCAATGTTGAATTTAAAAATGATGTACGTATTAAGCCAAACGAACTAGAAATTTTTACAGCTAATAATCGCACCATGCAGTTCACTACTGACGGTGATTTAACTATAAACGGTGAGTTAATTAACCTTAATAGCAACCAACGCGCAGCGTTAAACACCTACTCTGATAGCTTACGCACTCAATTACCTGAAGTAGCTAATATAGCTTTAGAAGGCGTTAAAATTGCGGGTGTTGCACTAGCTGAAGTAGGCAACGCATTTAATATTGATGGCTTAGATAATATGTCTGAGCTGATGGACGATATTAAAGTAGAAGTAGAAAACACTTTTTATCAGCAAGGCACCTTTGTTATGGGCCAGCAAAGCTTTAATCAGTTTGGTGAAAACTTTGAGCAGCAATTCGAAAATCAAATAGAAACGGCTGTTGAGTCTGCTGTTATGCAATCAATGGGCAGCATTTTAGTTGCACTAGGCTCTGAATTATTAGGCTCAGGTGGTGATATGGAAGCATTTGAGCAGCGCATGGAAAATATGGGCGCACAAATAGAAGAAAAAGTAGAACTACATGCTAATGCACTTGAAGAACGTGCTAACGATTTATGTGGCAACTTTGCCGACATTGCTAAGCAAGAAGAGCAATTAGTAGCACAGTTACCTGAGCTTCAAGGCTATGAGTTATTTACAATTAAACCAACTAAGTAACCCAAGTAACCATATTTAATATCCCTTTAGCAGCATTTAAGTTTACTTAAATGCTGCTTTTTTATGTACTGATTTACATTATTTTTTAGCTAATAAAGTAAGCTCACCTAATGTAATAATAGCGCGCTCCATTTGCTCACTCCATTGCACACCATAACTTAATCTAAAACAGCTTTTATATTTACTCGTCGCAGAAAATATAAGCCCAGGCGTTATGCTTATACCTACCTCAAGCGCCAGTAAAAAAAGCTTTTGACTATCGTACTCGCCACCTAAGTCGAGCCAAATAACACAGCCGCCTTGAGGGTCACTTATGCGGGTATTTTTTGGCATGGCTTGTTGTAAACAAAAGCGCATACGGTCTTTGTTCGTTCGCAAGCGCTGCCTTAATACCTTTAAGTTTCTATCGTATTCACCGCTGGCAATAAATTCCGATAACGTCCATTGATTAATTAACGATGTTGAGCAACTTAAAGCGCGCTTATAGCGCCGAGCTTGCTGAGCGTACTTACCTGCAATTAACCAACCAACACGATAGCTAGGCGCTGCCGTTTTAGAAAAAGAGGAGCAGCTAATTACGAGCCCTTTTTTTGAATAGGTTTGCGCTGGTGTACCTCGCTGTGGGGTAAAGTATAGATCGCCGTAAACGTCATCTTCAATAAGTACCACGTTATGGCTTTCTATTAGCTCTACCATTTGCTTGCGATTTTTATCGTTCATAAAGCTGCCAACTGGATTGCTAATCGCAGTAGAAAATAAACATGCTTTAATGTCGTGATCGTTTAATGCTTGCTCTAAGTCGTTAAGCCAAATTCCGTTATCTGGACACAGAGGTATTTCGAGTGCTTTTAAGCCTAAACTTTCTATTAATTCAATAATACCGTGATAACACGGGGTCTCTATGGCAACTGCATCACCGGGCTTTGTTACACACTTAAGCGCTATTGCAAGCGCCTCTTGCGCGCCATTCGTGATCACCAGCTCGTCTATATTAATACCTATACCAAAACCCAAATAATAATGTATAAGCTGCTTTTTTAACGGTACAAAACCATCCATTGGGCCATAATTAATGGCGCTGTTACCAGCAATTGTCATCACTCGGCGCATATTTCTCGCAAGTGCTTTATCGGTTGGGGCAGCCGCAACGGGGTTTGCGATACCAAAAGGCACTACGTTAACTTGATGAATCGCACTATATACTTGCTCTATTAGCGCTTGTTTATTAACAATAACAGGCTCGCGGCTTAGCTTTACACGCTTAGGAAGACTGCGTGCTATAGCGACGGCTTTTAAAAAATAGCCTGATTTTTCTCTTGCCTCTATTAAGCCTTGATCTTCAAGCGTTTGATAAGCCTGCTTTACTGTAGGAATACTTATGTTTAGGTTAGTAGCCATTTTTCTTAGAGATGGAAGCTTTTCGCCGGGCAACAAAACATGCTGTTCGCTCATATCTTTAATAAGTTGAATAACTTGCTGATATAAAAATTCAGGGGGTTTGTTGTTTACGGTTTTTAAGTTCATCGCACACCAAATCTGTATAGGTTACATTTTTACTTTTCTGTATATGGTAAGTATACAGCTAGCTCTTAAAATAACCACTCACCTGGTATTTAGGATCGACAATGAAAAGTGCAGCGCTATACATTACAACTGTTTTAATTTGGGGTTCTACTTGGCTAGCTATAGAGTTTCAGCTAGGTGATATTGCTGTAGAGCTGTCGCTATTATATCGCTTTGCTATCGCAGCCGCGCTAATGTGGTTATACGTAGCGTACAAAAAACCCGACATGCGCTTTTCATTAGTAGACCATGGTTTTTTTGTGCTGTTGGCAATATGTAACTTTAGCCTAAATTATTTAATGCTTTATTGGGCGCAAAACTATTTAACGTCAGCCATGACCTCAATTGCATTTTCTATGCTTCTGGTTATGAATATAGTAAATACACGATTATTTTTTGGAAAGCCTATATCTAAGCGAATCTATGCAGGCGCAGTACTTGCTGTACTGGGCATAACGTGTCTATTTTGGCCACAACTACAGCAGTTCGACTTGAGTAATGGTGCGTTGGTCGGGTTACTACTTGCTCTTAGTGGCACCTTTGTGGCTTCATTAGGAAACATGGTAAGCGTAAGAAACTCACGCAAGCAAATTGGCGTACTCCAAGGCAATGCCTGGGGCATGTTATACAGCGCAATTGGTTTAGTTTTATATGTACTAATGAGCGATGTGCAATTTAGTTTAAACGCACCAAGTAGTTACTGGCTTTCATTACTTTATTTATCAATATTTGGCACTGTAATAGCGTTTAGCTGCTACTTTGCGCTACTTAAAAATATTGGCCCTGAGAAAGCCAGCTACGTTATTGTACTGTTCCCGCTTGTTGCGGTAACACTCAGTAGCTTTTTTGAAGGCTTTGAGTGGCATGCAAATACCTTTGCAGGATTTAGCTTAGTACTTTTAGGTAATGCCATCGTGCTTACCCCTACAAAACAAATTAATGCCTTTTTAGCAAATAGAGTAATTGCTAAAAATGGCTCCGTCCCCAGTTAGAAGCGTTTAACGCAACTAACACAAAAGCGCCTACCCTACTGTAGGCGCTTTTTTATTGGGCAATGAAAAAGTAAAGCACCAGTATGAACACTAATCTTTGCTGGTGTTTCTCCAACCAGCTCTCCATCCGCTTCTATTAGTAAGCCTTGAGTCATTATTTCTGCGCTAGTTAAGCGGCTATAAGTAAGATTTTGAATATGTTGGTGGCGCTTAAACAATAATTTTATAAAACTCAGTACATTATAAAACACTCCGCCAGAGCGCATTTGATAACACTCAAGATGTCCATCACTTAAATCTGCATTGGGAGCAATCTTTAAGCCACCGCCAAAGTATTTATGATTTGCAAACACCGTAATTAAATTAGGGTATTGCATAGTTTGGGTACTAAATACTCCTTTTAATTGCTGAGCGTTATAATAAAGCAACTCTTTTGCGCTTATCCAGCTGTAATCAAACGCTGAAAAACACGCTTTAGCATTAATAGCTTTTACTACATGAGCATCAAAACCCACTCCGGCAATATTAATAAAGTAACGAGTGTTTATTTTTCCTATATCAATTGCAATGGGTGGATTAAATAGCGCTTGTCGCCATTGTTCTATATGGCAATCAAACCCTCTTGAAAAATCATTTCCGGTACCACAGGGCAGCAGCGCTAAAGAACAATGACTCCCTATTAATGCGTTAACGGCCAAATGCAAAGTACCATCGCCACCTAATACAACGACTTTGCTGACCTTACTTAATTGCACTTTTATTTGTTCACAGTCGTGTTCAAAGTTTCCCGTAGTAAAAAAAATACAATAAGTTAGCTGGCGTGTTTCACAGGTATCTAAAAGCCAATTTAAAGACTTTTTACTGTGTTTTTTAGTGCTTGGTTTAACAATTATCAGTAATGACAAATTTTTATATCCAACTATAAAATAGATAACGAGATAATCAGTGCTTTAATTAAATTTTTTTAATCTGAATAACTAATCAAAAAATAATAAGTTAAATGCATGCTAAAAAATAAAAAACTGGCTACACCCCAATATAAAAGACCAAAAAGACTATCCAGATATACATAACTATGCAGAAAAACAAAAAAACTTACTGAATCGAATCTTAACAAATAAAAATCGCATTAGTTTAACTAATGCTTCAGGCTCAATTTTTATTGCTTTATTTTTAATCAAACAACGTGCAAAATGCACACGATTTCAACAGATACAACCCGGAGCAAATTAATGAACCCAATAAATACCCCAAACCAAACAGCTGATACTCACGTTGCAGTAAAACCAACTAACCGCAAAGCAAAAATGTTAGCCAAGCTTAACCGTATTGGTAAAAGACTAGCACTTAGCGGCACAGCTCAATATAAATAATCACCCAACTATGATTATTTTTTCGGTGCAGCAAACACCCAACCACTAAATTAAGTCACTTATTTAGCTCCTCTTGTTTGCTGCAATCTATTTATTTTATTAAAAATTGCCTTAATTTCCCCTTATTTACAAAAAAAACCTCATTTACGTACATTTTTTAGGCAAACAGTCATTTTGCTATTTACACAGCGGTATCACCTAAGTATTATTCTGCGTCACGGAGAGATGGCAGAGTGGTCGAATGCACCGGTCTTGAAAACCGGCATAGGTTTGTAGCCTATCTAGGGTTCAAATCCCTATCTCTCCACCACATTTTAATTGGTGGCTTTATTTTACTTCCATCAATACAAACGGTTATGCGTTGGAGAGGTGTCCGAGTGGCCGAAGGAGCTCCCCTGCTAAGGGAGTATAGAGTTTGTAGCTCTATCGAGGGTTCGAATCCCTCCCTCTCCACCATATACTGTATATAAGCCACTTAATTGTGGTTTTTTTGTGCCTAAAATTTAACACCAATACTAAATTGGGAGGGTGAGAACCCTCGACAGGGTTCGACAAAATGCCTGGAACATTTTAGACCGCTGCAAGCGTCGCGCAGCGATTGATTACATGGATGTAAGCAAGTCTATCCCTCCCTCTCCACCATATACTATATATAAGCCACTTAATTGTGGTTTTTTTGTGCCTAAAATTTAGTGATACCACATAAATAGATTAGTAAGCGCTAGCTTGATTATAAATTTATGATGTTATCCATGATTGCCGCCTTTAAAACGCCCTCTATAGGCCCTTCTATCCCTCATAAAAATTAAACAAATTGTGCCAAACAATAACTTAGTGCATTATTGATATAACTTTAGCCAATTTAGGTTTAGCTATGATCAGGCTCATATTGCTACTTGCGTGTGCAGTACCATTTATTTCCTTTGCACAAAATACGACTGTGTATAAATGTGTTATTAAAGGCGTGCCTACTTTTAGCCAAACACCTTGTGCAAAAGACGCACAAGTTATCACCCTTAAAGAAATAAATGTGATTGAGGCATATAAAAGCTCAACGCCAGGTAAGGGGATTACCGACTCATCCGTCGATAATTTTTTAAAAGTTCAAGAAATAGATCGTGAAATAAAAAAGCTACAGTTGGAAATAAAACAAAGCCAAAAAGAATACACCGCAAAGGCCCAGCAAATTAGTTATATAACTCAAGATCAAGCAAACCGTTTAGGAGCATCTTCTATTGCCGATGCCAGAGCGACTAAAACAGCAGCGTTAAAAGAGGCTTATGACGCCTCAATTAACCAGATGCAGCAGCAAATAAACGCTTTAAAACAACAAAAGCAGCTACTTAGCCAAAATCCTTAAGCACTTTGTGTATAACTAAAATAAATTGAGTAATATCGTCACGCGTATTATAAATATGTGGCGATACTCGTATCCCCTGCTTTCGCTCATCGACACTAATTTTTGCCTCATCCAACGCTTTAAGCACTGCATTTTGATGTTTTGCAAAGTTTAAAATAACCGTCCCACTGCAATGTTGCCTATGTGTAGGTGACACAACGTACTCTTTTAGCTGCTGATGAATAAGCGTTAGCATTGCAAAATTGTGATCTCTTACTTTGTCAGCCCCAAGCTTTGCAAAATACATAATGCTATTTGCAGCAATAATATAGGGGACAACTGAGGGCGTTCCTCCCCAAAATTTAAGTGCACTGCTGTTATATTCAAAGTGATGTATATTAAATTCAAAAGGGTTTTGATGTGAAAACCAACCAACATCTTTAGGCTCGCAACTAGCTAACTGCTCAGGGTTTACCCATAAGTAGGCAGCACCAGGACCTGCGCATAACCACTTAACACTTGAGCCAATCATAAAGTCGGCATTAAGTGCAGTTAAATCAAGCGGTAAAACACCTGCAGATTGAGCAACATCAATGATAGATAAACTACTAGTGCGCTTACTCAAAGCCACTATGTCGTTTACAGGGGCCTGCACTCCTGTATTTGAATAAACATGGCTAATAAAAACTAAATCTATATTTGGAGTTAAATACTGCTCCCACACATTAATATCAGATAAATTTTCATACTCCGGGATAAATGTTATTTTTGCGTCTTTGGGCAGCGATTTTTGCATAGCAAAACCCATACTAGGGAAATCGCTTTGCGCCATAAGTACATTACACTGTTTTTTTTGTATTTGAGGATGCGACATCAATAACTTCGTTAAGGCGCTTGATAAGTTTACTTGTGGGCAAAATTCGCGACTCGGCGCGTTAAATAAATCCCCTAATGCCTTAGTAAATTGCTCAACAGCAGGTAGCCATTGCTGCCATGGCTCTTTATTAGAGTCTTGCCACGGTGCAAAGTAATGCTGAGCTAAGTACTGCTGAGTATTTTTGAACGCTCGCCCCACTGAGTGATTAAGTAAATAGCTGCCCTCGGCCATACAAAAATCATTTTTATACATATTATTACACCCACTGCTTTAAAGTATTGAGGTCGTCAAATCGCGTTTGAATATCAGCGCGCTTAGCGCAAGCACGTCTATCTCTGAGTTTTTCAAGCGAGTCAAGCAGCACATGCAATGGCGGCCCGCTTGCTGTCACTTTGCTCATGTGTTGCTCTTGCATATTTTTTGAAGGTTGGGCAATAAATTTTTCTACTAGCTGATTATGATGACCGATTGCCGTGTCTCCATGTAACTTACATACTTGTATAAATAGCGTTGCATGCGATTTAAACCAGTCGGTATTTTTATAGTGCTGCGCTTGTAGGAAATCATCCATAAAGCTTTGTATTCGCATTGCTTCACGCAATATTTGTTGATCTTCCGGCATCATGTATAAAAATTTATCCACCAGCATTTGTGAGTAACTAGGCTCGTTAGCACTACATACTCCTAGTAGCATGTCGATCACATTAATACCTGCAAAATCACCGGCATTGGCGCCTCTATAAATCTCTTTTCCTACACGGTATGGCTTGTAATAAGGACGTACGCAATTAAAAAAGCGCTCTGTATCTAGCTGCTCATAAAGCGCATTATTAGATTCAATAACATCAATAAGTGCATGTTTAACTACTTTTAAAAGCTCACCACATAAGGGGTGTGAAATACCCAGGGGTACTATTTTTAATAATGCATCACTTGCGCGCTTATAAGCCAAAATACCTTGAGTGTTGTAATCTATAAATAATTTTTCGTCGGCTAGATCAGTAAAGCGCTTATAAATACCATTGACCGCTTTATTGTGTGTGGTTAAATGTGCAGTTGCAAAGCGAGGAGTTACGCCTATGGAGGCGCCAATATGCATTGCTAATGCTGATGCCTCAACAAGTGGTGATGCACTCTCACGACTTGGCTCAGTTATTTCATGGCGGCGGCATGCGGCCATAAAAAGCCCTACGTTTCCTAGTAAATCAAAAGCGCTATCAAAGCCTTCATCTGTGTTACCCTCGGCGAGTAAGTTAATAATAAGCGCATTACCTTCGAGGGCTAACTGCTCTTTTAGTGTCTCTCCAATACCCTCTACATTTGCTTTATCAGCTTGTTGCCAATAAAGCTTTTCAAGCTCGCTATTTATCTCTACAAAACCTTTTCTTATCCAGCGGTCAAATATAGCCGTATGTGTGTTCATTGTGTGTACTCTATTATTTTTTATTAAATGTAGCAGAGTTCAAGGAGGGTAAAACGTCAAAAAAGTTAGTAAAAATGGTCTTAGTTAGCAATAATCACTATAAATATAAAAATAAATAATGAAAGCCAACAAACATGTTAGATAAAAAAGATCAGCAACTACTTATCGCTTTACAGGCACAAGCTCGTCTAACCGTGAGCGAATTAGCAAATAGCATTAATCTCTCAGACACTCCATGTTTAAGGCGTATTAAAAAGCTTGAACAAGAGCGAGTAATTACGGGGTATCATGCAGCAATTAATCCAAAAGCACTTAATTTGAATGTTTTGGTTTATGCATTTGTACGCTTAGGTCAAAATTCAGTGAGTGCAGCGCAGCAATTTGAACAACATGTAGAAAAGCTCCCCCATGTATTAGAGTGCTCAGTTATATCGGGAAGTTATGACTATTTACTTAAAATAATAGCTCATGATTTAGAGAGCTATGAGCTGTTTGTAAAACACCAACTAGGAGGATTGAGCTGTATTGCAAATATAGAATCGACCGTAGTACTTAAACAATCATTTAGTAAAAAACAATTGCCATTATAAAAAATTCCTCAAATAAGCTACTGTTAGCTATACTGATTATTCAAAAAGTAATAACAATAATTGCCAAGGACCTAAGTGAAAGATTTTAATTCAAAATATCACTCTAGTATTTTTTACATCTTGTTTGCCTTGGCATATATTTTTGTTGGAATTACGCTTACTAAGCTCGCCTTTAATTCGCAAATTATTCCTATTTGGTTACCTGCCGGCATTGCCTTAGTTGGGTGCTATATTTGGTGGTGGCGATTCATCCCGCCATTATTTATTGCTGCAATTACATTTAATTTAAGTATTTTTGATAACTCAGCACACGAAATGGTACTTGTTGGCAATTCGTTTAATGAGGCTATGTATATTGCCTTTGGAGTTGTTATTCAGGCGATGGTGGGGGCAGCCCTTTTAAAATATTGGCTTGGCCATCCGCTGCGCTTTAAAAACCGTAAAAATATTATTTATTTTATTGTTTTTGTCGCAATCATAACCAGCTTAATATCGGCTAACTTTGGGGTGTTTGCACTTAGCCAGTTTAACCCCGCGTACAGTATAGATAACCATTGGCGAAACGTGATTTATTGGTGGCTTGGCGATACCTTAGGCGTATTAATTGCCACGCCATTTTTACTCTTGTTATTACCTAAAACCTCAAGTAAATACCATATCTCTGCCATACCAACCATTGCTGTGTGTAGTGTTTTATTTGTATCGGTAGCCGTAACAACTCAGCTTTACGATAGTGAAAATCGCACTAATACAATAAAAATAGCCGAACGAGAAGTCCACGTAATTGAAAATAGCCTTTATCGTTATACTAACCGCAGCCTTATTGCCGTGCAGAGTTTGGCAAGCCAAGTACAATCGTCTTCACAGCTTAGTCAGCAAGAGTTTTACGCTTATGCGAGCGAGTTACTTACTCAGCATTCTTTTATAAAAGCCCTTTCATGGAATGTAAAAATATCACAAGACGAGCGCAAAGAGTTTACCCAAACCATTTCTGACATTTACCATTTAGATTACGATGTAGTCGGTGAGCCGTTAGAAAAAGACGACCCCATGGTTATTGTAAAATACATAGCGCCATTTAATGGTAACCAAAAAGCGATTGGCTTTAATGTGTTTTCAAATGCTGACAGAAAAGAATCCCTACTTAACCCGACTATAAGATTTCAACCTGTAGGTACTAAAATTATTCAGCTCGTACAAACCAAAGAACCGACCCCCGCTTACTTACTTTTTGCTCCTGTGTACTATCAAGATAATGAAGCTGATCCTGTTAAAGGCTATGCAACGGGTGTATTTTTAGTAGACAACATTATTAATCAGGCTATTTCAAAAGCGCAATCAGATATGTTCGCTATTAATATTTATGAGGATATTAATAACCCCCCCTTTTATAGTAACTCCAAAGGCTTTGACCAAGCTGCGGGGAGTCGAATTATGACTTTTAATGTTGATTTTAGTGGTCAGCGGTGGATTGTTAAACTTGCGCTTAAAGAAGGGTTTTTAGCCCAGCACAACAACCAACTTACATTACTACTACTTATTTTACAGGTCGCTGTGTGCTCACTTATTTTACTTATTTTATTATTATTTAATCAGCAGCAAGTAGAGCTTACTCGCCAAGTAGCAGAGCGCACCCATTCATTGGCGCAAGCTAAAAAGCAATCTGATCTTGCCAATCAGGCTAAAAGTCAATTTTTGGCTAATATGAGTCACGAAATACGCACACCTCTTAATGCTGTTATTGGGTTTTCGTCGTTAGCACGCGAAGTCGACGACACTAAAACATTGGTAGGCTACTTAGACAAAATAAACTCCTCATCTAAAAGCTTATTAAATTTAATTAACGACATTCTCGACATATCAAAAATAGAGTCGCAAAAGCTCGCGATGGAATCGATATCATTCGACTTTCATGCATTAGTTTCTCGTATAAATAATATGTTTGAACAAAGCGCCTTTAACAAAGGAATAAACTGGCAAGTAGAGTGCAAGCTACCAGTAAACACGTGGTACATTGGCGACCCAATGCGTATAGAGCAAATACTCCTTAACTTGTGCAGTAATGCGGTTAAATTTACAAATGAAGGAAGCGTTGCATTAAATATTGCAGGTGAATTTACTGCCGCTAATAAAGTACAAATTACCATTGATGTAATAGATACGGGAATTGGCATAAAACCAAGCCAACATAAAAAACTATTTAATGCATTTACTCAAGCTGATAGCTCCACATCAAGGCAATTTGGTGGTACAGGGCTTGGTTTAACAATAGCAAAAGAGCTGAGCCAACTAATGGGGGCTAATTTAGCTCTACAAAGTGAGCTTGGAAAAGGCTCAACCTTTACACTTGCTATCACTCTTCCTACTACAGAGCCTGAGGAGTCACCTGAAATTGCATATGCAGATACAAATATTGCATCACTAGACATTCTCGTTGCCGAAGACAACCCTGTTAACCAAATGGTGATTAAAGCAATGCTGGGCTCTTTAGGCATAGTGCCAAAAATTGTAGATAATGGTGAGCTTGCTGTTAATGCAGTAAAACTACAAAAATTTGATTTAGTACTTATGGATTGCCAAATGCCGGTTATGGATGGCTATAGAGCCACAGCGCTAATTAGGCAATTTAAAACAGAACAAGAGCTACCCATTATTGCTTTAACTGCCGACGTAATGCCAGAGGATAAAGCGCATGCTCGTGCAGTAGGGTTTAATCTGCACCTTGCAAAACCACTCGAACTCATTAAGCTAACCGAGTGCCTTGTCCAATATGCAGAAGTAAATGAACAATAACGGGTTAGTTTTAAAAGTTTGTATAGGTTTTGTTTTAAGTATTTTATCTCACCTTGCTGCAGCTCAAGACTGTATTACTCAAAGCAGCAGCTTTAGCTTTATACTAAAAGCTAAGCAGCAAGGGTTATTTAGGTTTGAAAACGAGCACACCCACCAGTCATTCAATTATCAAGCCCTTTTGCCATTTCAGCGCTATTTAGATTATGCGTATGATCATATTAATAAAGCAAACCCGCGTGCAAACTTACCATGCCCTGTAATAACTGATACCTACAAACAACTTGTTAAGCAAGGTGTACGAACCACAAATCCTAATATTGCCGATATTATTGCCCCCTTTGAACTTAAGCACCCAGCAAGTAACAAGGTTGCCTTGTTAATACACGGACTAACAGACTCCCCTTTTACTTATCACGATTTAGCACGCATTTACTACGAGCAAGGTTATAGCGTTCGCACGCTTTTATTACCCGGCCATGGAAGCGCTGCGAGTGCATTACAAAACGTAGACGTAAAGCAATGGCAAAAAGCAGTAAATTATGGAGTAAACCGCGCTTTAACCGATTTTGATGAGGTCATATTAGGTGGCTACTCTACAGGTGCTGCACTCGTTATTGATTACCTAACAAAGCAAACGCCATCACCTAAAATTAAAGCACTTATGTTGTATTCACCTGGTACTGAGCCACATAATAAAAATGGCTGGCTTGCTAAATGGATAGACGCTATTCCATTTGTAGATTGGATAGATAAAGACGCTGATATTGATTTTGCTAAGTATGAGTCATTCCCTTTTCATGCTGCTGCAGCCTCATACGATGCCATGCAATTGGTAAGTATTGATCAATTAAGTAAACGCTCCGCACTTAAACTACCTATTTTTAGTGTACTTAGTGATATTGATACCACAATTGATACGCGCGCTTCGCTTAAATTATTAAGTGCCCTGCATAAGGGTAACTCGCCTAAATATAAAACACGCGATACTTTAGTATTTTATGGCAATACTGATACTTTGCCTGCAGGATTTGCTGCTAATTACAAAGTAATAAACCCAAAGTGCACGACAAAACGATGTAAAAGTATTCATGGTATATCGCATATTGCGATTGTTAACTCGCCACAAAACCCACACTACGGCGTAGATGCTACCTATCGTAATTGTGGTAGTTTTATTAACGACGATGCTCAGTATCAAACCTGTAAAACAACACCACACCCACAATTAGGTGAACGTACAAAAGCAAATTTAAAAAACTATCCTGCATTACAGCGGCTCACTTTTAATCCACACTTTAACGAGCTGGAAAAACAAATTTCAATATTTATTAAAAACCTAGAACACATAAAAGGTAAGCAGTTATGAGTGCTCTTTCGCACCAATGGTTTACAAGCATAAATCAAATAGATGCCAATGAATGGCAACGCTTATTTGGCAGCGAGCCCTTTACATGCCACGCATTTTTATATGCCTTGGAGCAAAGCCAATGCGTAAATGAGCAAACAGGCTGGCAGCCTAAGCACCTAGCAGTGTATGAAAATAATAAACTCATTGCATTAGCGCCTGGGTATTTAAAAAGCCATTCATACGGAGAGTACGTATTTGATTGGGCATGGGCAGAAGCATACGAGCAACACGGGTTAGAATATTACCCTAAGTGGCTATGTGGTGTGCCTTTTAGCCCTATTGAAGGTAAGCGAATTGCCATAGAGCACAATGATCACGACTTGGTATATCACTACATAAAAGAGCAGCTAAACACACACAGCATTGATCAAAGTTGGTCTGGCTGGCATATAAATTTTTGTGAACAAGCACAGGCAAATTCACTTTGTACAGAGCGAGTAATGCAAAGAGTGGGAGTGCAGTTTCAGTGGTTTAACAAAGGCTTTAATACCTTTGATGACTTTTTACAGACCTTAACTGCACGAAAACGTAAAACACTTAAAAAAGAGCGCGCTAAAATAGTCCAGCAAAATATAACTATTGAATGGCTACATGGCGTGCAAATAACCCCCGAAATCATGCAGCTTTTTTGCGAGTTTTATCAGCGTACTTATTTAAAGCGCTCTGGGCATTTAGGGTATTTAAATATGGAATTTTTTATACTGTTACATGCGCTAATGAGCGAACAACTCGTTATTATGCTCGCAAAAAAAGACGATAAAGTAATTGCAGCAACACTTAGTTTAATTGGCGAAAACACGCTTTATGGGCGCTATTGGGGTGCAAACGAGGATGTTGATTCACTGCATTTTGAACTGTGCTATTACCAAGGTATTGAGTTTGCTATTAAGCATAACCTGAGCTGCTTTCATTCTGGGGCGCAAGGTGAGCATAAAATAGCGCGCGGGTTTGAGCCCGTACTTACCTACTCTGCTCACCACATTGTTGATGGCGACTTTAGTAATGCTATTAGTGATTACCTTAAAAGAGAGAGCCAACACATTCATATCTATAAAGATCAGTGTGCTGAGTTACTGCCGTTTAAAAACGAGTAACTGATTATTTGCAGGCATGGCTGTATCGCTAATAAGCGAAAGTCCTGCCTGTTTTGCCAAGCCCTCAACTGCTTCAAAATCCCTTATCCCGCTTAACGGGTCGCGATCTATTAAAAACGTATTGAAGTCATCATTACTTGGGCTGGTAAATTTACCTTGATATTTGAACGGCCCATAAATACATAACATACCTTCGTTATTTAAATGGCGCTTAACTCCGTCAAAAAAACGCTCTACCAACTGCCAACTAATTATATGAAACGTATTTGCCGTGAATATTGCATCTACTTTATCAATCGGCCAATCGTGGCTTAAATCAAGCGTAAGTGGTGCGTGTAAATTATTGAGGCTTACCTGGGCGTGCCATAACCTGATCCCCTCATGGTTTATAGCGCGATCACTTGTATACCATTGTAAGTGAGGTAATTGTTCGGCAAAAAACACGCTATGCTGCCCCGTACCAGAACCAATCTCAAGCACACTGCAACTTGATTTAAATGCTTTTTTTAACTGCGCCAAAATAGGAGCTTTGTTGTTTTCACACGCTTGTGAAAATGGCTTTGTCATAGGTTTGCACCAAAGTTGTAGGCTAATGCACAACAGTAAAGCAAATTTTGATTACTTTGTACTTAGTAAAACCCTAAAAAATAAAATTTTTATATTTATCAATATATTAAAAGTTAGCTATTTTATTGGTATATATTATGCTTTTTTATAGTGAGTCTGTAAAAGGCTCAACTTATATTAATTAAAGAGGATCAAAATTATGCATTTACCCCCATACACTGCTGTAGACGCTGTTGTCTCAGTAACAGAAAAAAACATAGAAAAGCCTAGTAGCGCCTGTGATAGTAGAGCCACTGTAATCGATTTACTTTCTCACTGTAACCAAAATCAACAGGCGCTAAAAAAACATGAAACAGACCAAATATTCATTCTTGGCTACAATTGATACTAAATTTAAACCCGTAAATAATTTTTACAATAACTGTTTACACTGAAACCGATTAAATGTAATGATAACTATTATCGTTAACTTAGGTCGGTTTTTTATGTCTTCAGATCACGCTCTGCGTAATTATCATCATGAACTAACATGTCATTGCTTACGTCCGGGCCTTCATGCCCCTATGCTCGTGGCAAACTACATCGAAACCGCTCTAAGCTTAGCTAAAAGCTTTGAAAAACAACGCAATCCTCTACTTCAAGAGCTTTATTTAAAACGCACACTATATGAAATTATCAACAAAATGTGCGACCCTCTAATACACAATGCCATTCGCAAACAGTGCCTTGAGCAGTTATATAAACCATTACTGGCATTAAAACGTTATTACAAAACGCATAACAACACAGCCAAGTTTTTATTACTTGAACGTGAAGCGCGCGTTCTTAGTCACGAATTCAACCCTTTTTAAGGAGTAAAATATGAGTAACTTTAGAACAGAATCAGACAGTATGGGCGAGTTACAGGTACCTGCTGATGCTTTATATCAAGCGCAAACCCAACGCGCAGTAAATAACTTTGCAATTAGCGGCTTAACAATGCCCAAGCAATTTATTACGGCGCTTGCTTACATTAAGCAAGCCGCTGCACAGAGTAATTTTGAGCTAAATCATTTGAGTAAAAGTAAAGCGACGGCCATAGAGCAAGCCTGCCAACAAATTATTGATGGCGAGCATTATGAGCACTTCCTTGTCGATATTTTCCAAACCGGCTCAGGTACAAGCTCTAACATGAACGCCAATGAAGTCATCGCAACGCTTGCAACTCGCATTGGTAATGAGTCAATTCATCCTAATGATGACGTAAATATGGGGCAAAGCTCTAACGATGTAGTCCCTACAGCCATTGCCCTTAGTAGTGCCATTAACGTAGTTTATGAATTACTACCATCACTTGAAAAACTATCGCAAAGCTTAGAGCAAAAAAAGGCAGAAGTTGGCGCAATAGTTAAAACAGGCCGTACACATTTAATGGATGCGATGCCCGTTACGTTTGAGCAAACACTCAGTGCATGGCAATCACAGGTAAATAACGCAGCCTCAGGCATTCGCCATAGCTTAGAGCGAGTATGTGAGCTTGCTCAAGGTGGTACAGCTGTTGGTACCGGTATTAATGCCGATGGCGAGTTTGCATCAAAGTTTGCTAAAAACTTAAGCGCAAATGTGGGTATAAGCTTTAAACCAAGCAGTAACTTTTTTTATAATATTGGTTCGCAAGATGCCATTGTAGCGCTCTCAGGGCAGTTAAAAGTACTCGCTGTAGCACAAATGAAAATAGCAAACGACTTACGCTGGATGAACTCAGGTCCACTTGCTGGTCTTGGCGAAATAGAGCTTGAAGCACTACAACCAGGCTCGTCTATTATGCCGGGTAAAGTAAATCCGGTGATCCCAGAAGCGGCAGCCATGGTAAGCGCTCAAGTAATAGGAAACGATGCAACTATTACCGTTGCAGGCCAAGCCGGTAATTTTGAGCTGAATGTGATGTTACCTGTTATTGCGCATAATATTTTACAAAGTGTTGAGCTACTTGCTAATAGCGCACAAGCCCTTGCAGATAAAGCTATTGCGAGCTTTAAAGTTAACCAACCCAATATAGACAAAGCATTGGCTAAAAACCCAATTTTAGTTACAGCGCTTAATCCGGTGATCGGTTACGAAAAAGCCGCAAAAATAGCTAAGCAAGCCTACAGAGAAGCCCGACCTATTATCGATGTAGCCGAGCAAGAAACTGACTTACCACGCGAAGAGCTCGAAAAACTACTAAACCCTACTAAGCTCACACAAGGTGGCTTGTAGTTTTTTGAAAATCTAAATACGGCTTTAATTACTTGATTATATAGTTTTTATTGCCGTAAAAAATGCACCGTGTATGATAGTGATGAATATTTCATCACTATTAAGGTTTGTTATGCGTACCCCATTGTTAGCCATACTTTTACCGCTTTGTTTAACTGCTTGCCTAGAAACAACATCAGCCGATACAGAGCAAACTACTCAAAATAAATTAAAAGAAGTACCGCAAACAACGCTTGTTGAAAATAAAAAAGAACACTCAAAATCAGCAGCACAAAAACTTTCAAATACCGAGTTAAAAAAAGTATCTGTTGAGGATATAAAAACAGCTAAAACCGAGTTAAATTCGCTCATTGCTGATAATCAATGCGACACCAGTGAGCAGTGTAGGGTTACCCCTGTTGGCAGTCGTGCATGTGGCGGCCCTAGTAGCTTTGCCGTTTACTCAACTAAAACCGCTAATGAAACTGACGTTTTAGCACAAAGTAAAAAAATCACGTCTCTTGAAAGCCACTACAATGCTCAAAATGAAATGATGAGTATTTGTCAGCATTTAACGACACCAAGCACGCAGTGTGTTGAAAATAAATGTGTTAAACTTGAAGGCTCAGCGGTAAGTGCATTTTAAGGATAACGTTATGAGTTGTTTACCATCGGCAGTTAAACTATCAATTATAAGCATTGCTAGCAGCTTTTTATTACTAAGTGGCTGTGCCAGCACGGCAACGTCAGGTAATGAACAAAGCAAAACTTTATCTGACTTAAACTACGATCTGAATAACATGGTGAGCAATAATAGTTGCACCGCGAGCTTTCAGTGCAAAGTCCTTGAAGTTGGCGCCCGCGCATGCGGTGGACCGAGTACATACGCGGTTTATTCAACGCTAAACACCTCTCAAGAAGAAGCGGAACAGCTTGCTCAACAAATAACAAAACAAGAAGAGATACAAAATAAAGCGCAAGGCTTAACCGATTGCTCTCCTGTACTTGAAGTGCAATCGTTATGTATTAATAAGCAATGCCAGTCGTTTGATATTAAATAGCTTAAACGTCAATTTCAGCGTTAACCTATAAAAGGTATTAACGCTGAAATTATTAACACCATCACCACGCACACTCCCGCTTTAATGATGTATTTCATTGGCATTTGCTTAAGCACCCAGTACGCATAAATAAATCGCACAAAGTAACTCGCAGCTGTGCCAAATAAAGCAAAAATAATTAGGTAAGCAATTAAAATAATATTCATATAAATCTAAATTAACTACTTAGTGTTTTTAGTATGAGCAATTAATAACTCTGCTACTTGTTGCTTTACGGCTCGCTTATCATCGCTTTGTACATCAAACCGCGTTGCGAGTTGTGCTATTTCGTCGTCATTTAAATTAAACGATAAACGCTGGCGTGTTTTTTTAGATTTTACGTCCAAACCTAAAATTTTACGGATCATGTCTGATGGCGTGAGCTCTTGATCGATGGCTTGTTTTTTTATCGACTTTTGTACTTCGCTACTTAAATCAAATGCCATTTGTGTGGCACGCACGGCTTGCTCTTGGCGTAACCACTTATCTTTAGCATCACTCACTTAGCATCTCCTGGAAATAAGTCGACGATATCGGTGATTGGCCGTGTAAGCGTTAGCGATACTTCGGTTTCACCGCCTTCCCATATTTCGATATTTAAACCATGCCCTTCGTCAGGCGATGCTAAACAAATCATTTCACATGGCTCACCACCTTCTTGCTCATAACGCGGTAGTGACTGGCCACGAAAGTCTTTATTATGGAAGTAGCATACGTATGGCGATTCACTTTGTTGATAGCTTTTAGCTAAAAACTGCATAAAACGCTCGGGTGTGTTTTGCACCTGGATATTAGTTAATGATTCTTCATCAAAAATACGCGCAAAGTCATCTAATCCAAATATTTGCTCTACTTCATCACGCTGAATTTTTATTGAAAAGTTAGCAAACTGCTCACCATCATCTTGCTCAATTTGTAAAAATACAACCTGTCCGCTGTTGGTCTCAAGCACAAACTCAGTGTCACTACTGTGCTGATATTGGTATGTTTGAATATCAGTAACGCGTAACGTTTCACCTTTTAACCACGACGGATATGCAAATGAGTCGATAACACTAAACATATCGCCTTTTTTAAGCTCGCTTGCATGATTAAGCTGACGTTCTGGCTCTTTTTTAGATTTGAAAAAATTAAACATAATGAGGCATCCCTAAGCAAAAAAGGTAACTAAGCTAAGCTTAATTACCTTTTATAAATAATGTACTAACTATTAGCCGTTTTGCTTGGCTTTAATGCGCGCTAAAATATCAGCACTTTTTGGGCTTGTATCGCCAATACCGGCTTCAGCCATTTTTGCTTTTAAATCGTCGCCATTTACGTCCGACTCAAGTTGCTTTGCAGCACCAAGCTGGTCGCTACGATCCTGTTGGCGTTGCTTAATACGCTCAAGCGACTGGCGAGCCGATGTCATAGACGAGCTATTAGTATTAAGCGTGCTGTTAACAGCCATAGTAGCTTGCTGTACGCTTTCTGTGGTTTTAACCATAGTAAGCTGACGTTGGTTTTCTTTAATCGACTTTTCAGCGTCTTTAACTTGTTGTTTAAGCGCCACAATATGATTGCTAAAACCAGATAATACTTGCTCGTTTTCAGCTTTTTCAGCTTCAAAGTCACCAATTTTTTCGGCAATTTCTAATGCTAGGGCTTCATTACCTTTTTCAAGTGCTTGGCCTGCATATGCTTCGTGCTCAGCAATTGATGCATCAACAGCGCTAATTTTACGCTTAGTTTGCATTTCTTTAGCCATTACTTCTGTAAGGCTTTTTTTAGCACGGTGAAGTGCATTTTGTGCATCTGCAATTTCTTGTTCAAAAATTCGGATACCGTTTGCATCTACAATTGCTTCGCCTGCTTCACGAGCGCCGCCACGTACTGCTGTAAATAATTTTTTTAAAATACTCATAATCTTAACTCCACTAACTAGTTACTAATCGTTTAAATACAAGGTCACGGCTTCTAGTGCGTCAATAGCGTTGTCAGCTAGTGTCACTAGTTCGTGGGTAACGTCATCTAACGATGAATTTACCGACAGTGCACCAAAAATCGCGTATTTGTTATCGATTTTAGCAAATGCACTCAGTGGAATTGGCACGTTTAAACGTAGTAGTGTTTCGTTTAACTCGTTGCGTAATTCACTTTTTACTTCGTCTTCGCCAAACAAGTAGCTAATACATAACAACTGCTCTTGAGTTTGCGTAACAAAAATTGGAAGCTCATCGTTTCCGTCAACAATGACTTGTAAAACATCTTGCTCACCTGGATTGGCAATCAAGAAAGACTCAAAGTTAGCACCTTCAGTTTCAAAAGAAGCTAATTTTATTGAAAGTTCATTTAATTCCATGTCTCTGCCTTTTTTGTCGTTTGACATATTATGTCTGAGTTAAGATTCGCACGGCCGACATATTATGTCAACCCTATTTTATTAATTTTTGTACAATTCGCTTTCTATTTGCCAAGCTGTACGGTAATAATCGTATAACTGGCCAGAGCCTAACCTATTGACCTCAATGATTTTTACTTGTTCAAAATACTGATTAGGAAACACAAAACTTGCCAGTAAATATTCTTTACTAACCCACCTAGATGGCACAGGCATTTCGCTTATGTTTTTAATTCGTCCACTTGCGGGTTGACCCATTTTAGTGGCAATAGTCCAGCCCCATTGCCCAAACGAAGGAATATTTTGCTGATATTGCTCAACATAACTAAACCCTGCTGCTTTAACCGTTTTGGCTATGCTTAAAAACGCTTTTTTAGCATGATAAGGCGATGTTGATTGAACTGCCATTGCGCCATCGGGTGCCAATAGTTGACGTACATGGTTATAAAAGTAGTCACTGTACATTTTGTTAAGATCGGGATGATTAGGATCGGGTAAATCAATTAAAATAGTGTCAAATTGCTTACTTTGATCGAGTAATTTTTCAACCTCTAAAAATGCATCACCCACAATTATATGTGCACGAGAGTCTTGCATAGATTTATTATTTAGCTTTAATAGGCGGTTATTAATAGGCTCTGGGGGCGTAAAATCACCGTCTTTATGCCCAAATAAATTAAGCAGCTGAGCATCTAAATCAATCAGCGTTACTTCGCTCACAGGCCATTTTAAAACATCTCTAAGGGCAAGCCCGTCGCCACCACCAATAATTAATACGCGGTCGTGCCTGTTTGAGGCAAGCATTGCCGGATAAACCAGCATCGAGTGATATATTTGCTCATCAATACTTGAGAACTGCAAGCGCCCATTTAAATATAAATCAGTAATAGGCTCTGGCTGATTTTTACTTAAGCGTTCGGTTAACACTACATGCTGGTACTTAGTGGCTTGAGAGTAAATAACTTTATCTTTATATAACACGTTACTTAAGCTATTCATCCAACTACTACCCAGCACTAAAATAAACCCAAATAATGCCAGCAATACGATATGACAAACTAAAAGTGCCTTAGCAAAGCGCACATGCGCATGGTAGCGCCATAGAAAGGCAAGCCCTGCGATTATATTAAAAAGTGCTGTCCACGCTGCAGCTTGCATTATAGGCATTGAGAGCATAATGCTTACCCAAATAGCCGCGCCAATACCTGCGCCAATATAATCGGCACCGTAAATTGTTCCTGCGTTGTTTTCTAAAAACCGCCCGTACACATGTTGGCGAATACGCGCTATTAACGGTATTTCCATACCAATAAATAAACCCAGTATTAAACCAAATACGTAAGGAAGGAATCGTGACCACTCTTGCAACTTTTGAAATACATAGCCGTTAAGTACAACATCGGGAGGTAAATTAAAAATACTAGAAAATAAATGAGGGAGCGAATAACTTACAGCAATCACACCAGCAATAGCTAAAATGCAGCCCATGCCAACTAATGCAATTATACTTTCTAGCCAAGCAAAAGCGGTAAATGCATCTTTAAACCAACGAGCTAAAAAAGCACCTAAGCCCATAGCCACTATCATCGTGCCAATCATGGCGTAAATTGCGCTTTCTACAGAGCCAAGTACACGCCCTGCGTAATGCGAAAGTAAGTATTCATAAATAAGGCCACACCCTGCGAGTATGGCCATAACCGTAATAAGTAATATATCGTGCCCAAGTAAACGTGCTTTACTTGGGCTAGTGTTAGTTAATGACACTGATTATGCGCCTAATAAAGTTGCCATAGTAATACCAACAGCAAACGATACCGCTGCAGAAATAGTAGCTACGCCTACATTTTTTTGGCGATTTACTTCATCTGAAATATCACAGCCAGATAAAATAATTTTTATTGTCACTAAGTGCAAAATAATAAATGCAATTAAGCAAACAACCGCGCTAACAGCCCAGTAAAGCAAGCTTGCATTGATGTTATCGGCTGCATAAGGTGCAATACCTGTTGCTGCAGTAATTGCCAATGCACTACCAACTAAAAAGCCAGCGTAGCGGATGCCTACTGCTAAGTTTCCATCAATAATTGCTTGTTGTAAGCAGTCGCCGCTTTTATTAGTGCGTTTAAATAGTTGCACGCGATATTGGCTTACTAGTAATAATACAAAGCTTCCAATAATAAATGCTGCCACTACAATTGGCAGACCGTGCCAGCCCTCTGTTGCTACCCACAAAAGTGCAGAGCGAATAACAATAGCAACACTCACTACATGACCAAAGTCAATTATAGAGGCTGTTACATTACCTTTAACAATTTCATCGTGTAGGCTTACTTTACGTAGCGCTACTTTATCTTGAAAAAAGTGGCCTAACTTAATTAATACAATCGCTAGCACACCATAACCTAGCATTTGCAGTGCTTCTTGCTGAAGCGACGCTGCAAAAGCTCCACTGCTCACGCCCGTTAATACAATTGCAAGGGCAACCAAGCCTGCGGCAAAGCTAATACCAAAAGCAAAGTTATCGCGCTCTGTTATTTCGTCATTCGCATGTAAATTTGAAACCCAACCTTTAATGTATTTTAGGCTTACAAAGAGCAACACAATAATTGCAAAATCAATCGCCAGTGCTTGTAGCGACCACATAGTTATTCCATTAAATTCGTACATATTTCTAACTCCAACTTATTCTTTACTTACCACGGCTCACGCCACGAGAGGTTCTGCTACCGCTATCACGTACCGATCCTGAGCTATTGCTATAGCTGCTCGAACGCGAGTAACTACTGCGGCTTTTAGGTGGCGTATAACTACTACGGCTTAAACCCGTTGCACCTGTTTTTTTGCTCGCATATGGGCTTGTAAACTGCTTACCTTGGCGTTGGTATGATTGGCGTGTACGTGTTTCAAGCGCGCTTTGTGTTTTAATTTGCTTAGGGCTTGAGTAACGAGCACGGCCATAGTCATTGTAATAACTATACTTGCGACGCTTACTCCAGCTACCGTATTCAACACGATCGAACACATCACCTAAAATACGGTACATACCGTACCACTGCCAAAAGCTAATCCCGTTACTATTAGTTTGCCAGTTTCCATAATTAGGGTTACCTACCATTTGGTTACCAACCCCCTCTCCTTCAGCTTGCTGGCTAATTGCACCAATACGAGCAAGGCTGCCTTTTGACATATCAGCAAGCATATTAATAGGATCGGTCAACGCATCTGAAAACAACGTAGGCTTTACAGCTTCACGCAGTAAATCAATACTGTGGAGCGTATCTTCGTAGGGTGGAATTAAGTAAGTCCCTTTAATGTCTTTAAGTCGCTGTGTTAAACCACTATAAAGTGCACCTTGCCTTGTGGCATCAAGGGTAATTACATCAACAACCTTACTTAGTTCTGGTTGCTGCTGTTTTAGAAGTTGGCCGTACTCTTTTAAAAGTACAGCATTACGTATGCTCCCATTATCAAGCGCGGTACCAAGCTGTGATAGCTCAACATCTGCCTTTTTAATAGACTCTTGAATTGTTTGTTGCAACTGCTCTTCTTTAGATTGACAACCCATAAGCACTGCGAACAAACAAAACAGGCTCATAAGTTTCCAAGCTTTTATATTCGACATTCATGTCACCTGATTTACAAAATTAACCGCAACAGTTTTACACAGGTCACTTATTAAACCAAGAATGAAATTGCAACAAAGTGAGAAGAAACGAGCATCTCTGTAATCAGAGTATGATTTAGTGAAATATGAAGCTATATAATAAGGTTCGAATTGAAGCACCTATTTAAAAAGGTACTTGCGGTGATTTTAGCGTCAGGAAACGCTTCGCCCGACCTACGCGATAGAGGCTTGATGAGTCTATATTAACTAAGCGTATTCTACTTTTCTGCAGACGTAAAAAAGCCCGACTATTTCTAGTCGGGCTTTATACAATTTGAAGCCTGGTAATGTCCTACTTTCACATAGCAAATGCTACACTATCATCGGCGCTGTTTCGTTTCACTACTGAGTTCGGCATGGAATCAGGTGGGTCCAAAACGCTATTGTCACCAAGCAAATTAGGTGCAAAGGAGTAATGACAAGCACGTAGTGCTGCTTTTTCCTTTGCGCAAGGTGCCTCAATGTTAACGCTACGCGCTAAGAGTCACCTCATAAATTTGGAAAATATCTGATAATATTTTTTAAGTCTTTCAGTAACTATCTACTCTAGTTATTAACTTCTGTCGCTTCACTGTCACAAAACGCGTTTGGCGTTGTATGGTTAAGCCTCACGGGTAATTAGTACAAGTTAGCTTAATGGCTCACACCACTTCCACATCTTGCCTATCAACGTTGTAGTCTTCAACGGCCCTTCAGAGACTTTAAAAGTCTAGTGAGAAATCATCTCGAGGCCTGCTTCGCGCTTAGATGCTTTCAGCGCTTATCAGTTCCGAACGTAGCTACCGGGCAATGCCATTGGCATGACAACCCGAACACCAGCGGTTCGTTCACTCCGGTCCTCTCGTACTAGGAGCAACCCCTCTCAATTCTCAAACGCCCACGGCAGATAGGGACCGAACTGTCTCACGACGTTCTAAACCCAGCTCGCGTACCACTTTAAATGGCGAACAGCCATACCCTTGGGACCGACTTCAGCCCCAGGATGTGATGAGCCGACATCGAGGTGCCAAACACCGCCGTCGATATGAACTCTTGGGCGGTATCAGCCTGTTATCCCCGGAGTACCTTTTATCCGTTGAGCGATGGCCCTTCCATTCAGAACCACCGGATCACTATGACCTACTTTCGTACCTGCTCGACGTGTCTGTCTCGCAGTTAAGCTGGCTTCTACCATTACACTAACCGTACGATGTCCGACCGTACTTAGCCAACCTTCGTGCTCCTCCGTTACTCTTTGGGAGGAGACCGCCCCAGTCAAACTACCCACCAGGCACTGTCCGTAACCCCGATTCAGGGGCCAACGTTAGAACATCAAAACTACAAGGGTGGTATTTCAAGGACGACTCCACAAAAACTAGCGTCTCTGCTTCAAAGTCTCCCACCTATCCTACACATGTAGGTTCAATGTTCAGTGCCAAGCTGTAGTAAAGGTTCACGGGGTCTTTCCGTCTAGCCGCGGGTACACAGCATCTTCACTGCGATTTCAATTTCACTGAGTCTCGGGTGGAGACAGCGTGGCCATGGTTACACCATTCGTGCAGGTCGGAACTTACCCGACAAGGAATTTCGCTACCTTAGGACCGTTATAGTTACGGCCGCCGTTTACCGGGGCTTCGATCAAGAGCTTCTCCCTAAGGATAACCCCATCAATTAACCTTCCGGCACCGGGCAGGTGTCACACCGTATACGTCATCTTGCGATTTTGCACAGTGCTGTGTTTTTAATAAACAGTCCCAGCCACCTGGTCACTGCGGCTCCCGTCCGCTTAGAGAGCAAGTCTCATCACAGATAGGAGCGTACCTTCTCCCGAAGTTACGGTACGATTTTGCCTAGTTCCTTCACCCGAGTTCTCTCAAGCGCCTTAGTATTCTCTACCTGACCACCTGTGTCGGTTTGGGGTACGATTCGGTATAATCTGAAGCTTAGAGGCTTTTCCTGGAAGTATGGCATCAACAACTTCATCACCTTGGTGACTCGTCTCGTGTCTCAGGTTTAATGTTCGTCCGGATTTACCTAAACAAACGCCCTACTCACTTTCACATGGACAACCATCGCCATGCTTGCTTAGCCTTCTCCGTCCCCCCATCGCAATTATACCAAGTACGGAAATATTAATCCGTTTCCCATCGACTACGCCTTTCGGCCTCGCCTTAGGGGTCGACTTACCCTACCCTGATTAACATGGGATAGGAACCCTTGGTCTTCCGGCGTGCGGGTTTTTCACCCGCATTATCGTTACTCATGTCAGCATTCGCACTTCTGATACCTCCAGCATGCCTCCCGGCACACCTTCAACGGCTTACAGAACGCTCCCCTACCACTCAACGTAAACGTTGAATCCGCAGCTTCGGTGCATAGTTTAGCCCCGTTACATCTTCCGCGCAGACCGACTCGACCAGTGAGCTATTACGCTTTCTTTAAAGGATGGCTGCTTCTAAGCCAACCTCCTGGCTGTCTGGGCCTTTCCACATCGTTTCCCACTTAACTATGACTTTGGGACCTTAGCTGGCGGTCTGGGTTGTTTCCCTCTTCACGACGGACGTTAGCACCCGCCGTGTGTCTCCCGGATATTACTTTACGGTATTCGGAGTTTGCAAAGGGTTGGTAAGTCGGGATGACCCCCTAGCCTTAACAGTGCTCTACCCCCGTAAGTATTCGTCCGAGGCTCTACCTAAATAGATTTCGGGGAGAACCAGCTATCTCCCGGTTTGATTAGCCTTTCACTCCTAGCCACAAGTCATCCCCTAACTTTTCAACGTTAGTGGGTTCGGTCCTCCAGTTGATGTTACTCAACCTTCAACCTGCTCATGGCTAGATCACCGGGTTTCGGGTCTATACCTTGCAACTAATCGCCCAGTTAAGACTCGGTTTCCCTACGGCTACCCTATACGGTTAACCTCGCTACAAAATATAAGTCGCTGACCCATTATACAAAAGGTACGCAGTCACCTAACAAGTAGGCTCCTACTGCTTGTACGTACACGGTTTCAGGTTCTATTTCACTCCCCTCACAGGGGTTCTTTTCGCCTTTCCCTCACGGTACTGGTTCACTATCGGTCAGTTGGGAGTATTTAGCCTTAGATGATGGTCCACCTATATTCAGTCAAAGTTTCACGTGCTCCGACCTACTCGATTTCACTTAAAATGTCTTTTCATGTACGGGACTATCACCCTGTATCGTGGCACTTTCCAGAGCCTTCCATTAACACATAATAAGCTTAAGGGCTGTTCCGATTTCGCTCGCCGCTACTTTCGGAATCTCGGTTGATTTCTTTTCCTACGGGTACTTAGATGTTTCAGTTCTCCGCGTTCGCCTCGTTAACCTATGTATTCAGTTAACGATACCTGCAAGCAGGTGGGTTTCCCCATTCGGAAATCCTAGTCTCAAGCGCTTTTTACTAGCTTGACTAGGCTTATCGCAAGTTAATACGTCCTTCATCGCCTCCAACTGCCAAGGCATCCACCGTGTACGCTTAGTCACTTAACCATACAACCCAAACGGGTCTTTGTTAGTGACAGTTTAACTTCGCCAGAAGTTAATATTGAATACTAAAGTAGATACCAATCAATCAACTCAAAGAGTGATTAAATGGCACTGAATGATACTGCTATCATTCTTTTTTACTTTTGAAAACTCTTGATAAATACAAAGTATCTATCAGAATTTTATTATCAGCTTTTCCAAATTTTTAAAGAGCAGAGAATCAAAAACTTCTCAAAATTAAACACACTCTATTCTCAGGCGATTTTGCTGCCCGATAAAGAATATTTATTTTTAAGAAGTAAAGTGGTGGAGCTAAGCAGGATCGAACTGCTGACCTCCTGCGTGCAAGGCAGGCGCTCTCCCAGCTGAGCTATAGCCCCACATATGCTGGTCTTACTGTTTGTATACCAACTTCATTTTAAGCTTAGTGATAAGATTAAGAAGAAGTGGTGGGTCTGAGTAGATTTGAACTACCGACCTCACCCTTATCAGGGGTGCGCTCTAACCAGCTGAGCTACAGACCCAAACAATAAGTGTTGTTCTCTTTACAATTAACAATCATCTGTGTGGACACTACGAACAAATAAGTTCTAAATCGTATAAGGAGGTGATCCAGCCCCAGGTTCCCCTAGGGCTACCTTGTTACGACTTCACCCCAGTCATGAATCACTCCGTGGTAAACGTCCTCCCGAGGGTTAGACTATCTACTTCTGGAGCAACCCACTCCCATGGTGTGACGGGCGGTGTGTACAAGGCCCGGGAACGTATTCACCGCGTCATTCTGATACGCGATTACTAGCGATTCCGACTTCATGGAGTCGAGTTGCAGACTCCAATCCGGACTACGACGCACTTTAAGTGATTCGCTTACTCTCGCGAGTTCGCAGCACTCTGTATGCGCCATTGTAGCACGTGTGTAGCCCTACACGTAAGGGCCATGATGACTTGACGTCGTCCCCACCTTCCTCCGGTTTATCACCGGCAGTCTCCTTAGAGTTCTCAGCATTACCTGCTAGCAACTAAGGATAGGGGTTGCGCTCGTTGCGGGACTTAACCCAACATCTCACAACACGAGCTGACGACAGCCATGCAGCACCTGTATCAGAGTTCCCGAAGGCACCAAACCATCTCTGGTAAGTTCTCTGTATGTCAAGTGTAGGTAAGGTTCTTCGCGTTGCATCGAATTAAACCACATGCTCCACCGCTTGTGCGGGCCCCCGTCAATTCATTTGAGTTTTAACCTTGCGGCCGTACTCCCCAGGCGGTCTACTTAATGCGTTAGCTTTGAAAAACAGAACCGAGGTTCCGAGCTTCTAGTAGACATCGTTTACGGCGTGGACTACCAGGGTATCTAATCCTGTTTGCTCCCCACGCTTTCGTACATGAGCGTCAGTGTTGACCCAGGTGGCTGCCTTCGCCATCGGTATTCCTTCAGATCTCTACGCATTTCACCGCTACACCTGAAATTCTACCACCCTCTATCACACTCTAGTTTGCCAGTTCGAAATGCAGTTCCCAGGTTGAGCCCGGGGCTTTCACATCTCGCTTAACAAACCGCCTGCGTACGCTTTACGCCCAGTAATTCCGATTAACGCTCGCACCCTCCGTATTACCGCGGCTGCTGGCACGGAGTTAGCCGGTGCTTCTTCTGTCAGTAACGTCACAGCTAGCAGGTATTAACTACTAACCTTTCCTCCTGACTGAAAGTGCTTTACAACCCGAAGGCCTTCTTCACACACGCGGCATGGCTGCATCAGGCTTGCGCCCATTGTGCAATATTCCCCACTGCTGCCTCCCGTAGGAGTCTGGACCGTGTCTCAGTTCCAGTGTGGCTGATCATCCTCTCAAACCAGCTAGGGATCGTTGCCTTGGTGAGCCATTACCTCACCAACTAGCTAATCCCACTTGGGCCAATCTAAAGGCGAGAGCCGAAGCCCCCTTTGGTCCGTAGACATTATGCGGTATTAGCAGTCGTTTCCAACTGTTGTCCCCCACCTCAAGGCATGTTCCCAAGCATTACTCACCCGTCCGCCGCTCGTCAGCAAAGTAGCAAGCTACTTTCTGTTACCGCTCGACTTGCATGTGTTAGGCCTGCCGCCAGCGTTCAATCTGAGCCATGATCAAACTCTTCAATTAAAAAAGTTTTATGTCTTTCGACAGCTCAATGAATTCTGAATTTATTTAATATCTTTCGATATTGAATTGACTGTGCTGAATAACTACCTAAGTAATTACTCTGTTGGTCACTCAGTTTCAATTGAGACTCTAATTTGTTTGCCTCGCTACCGAAGTAGGTTGGCTGTTAGAACTCAATCTGTACGAGTGCCCACACAGATGATTGCTTTATATTGTTAAAGAACGTTTTGAGTCGCTTTAGCGTCTCAAGGGATGCGAATAATACACCCTTTATTTTTCGAGTCAACACTTTGTTTTAAACTTTCTTTTTAGAAGATTCAAAACCGAAGTTTTATTTAACTCTCTGAGCCGCTGCTGCCTTGCTATGCGTCGGCGTTTCCCGTCTCAGTGGGGTCGCATTATAGGGAGAACAGATTTTTACGCAAGTACTTTTTTAAAGAAAAACTAAAAAAACAGTCTGTTCGGTCAGTATCTGAACTCCCCCCCCTAAAACTGATACTTTTGTAATCAAAAAGAACCCTGTGTGGTACAGAAATAACCTTACTGATACACTCAGAGCTAATAACTATTATCTAAAAAGGTACTAACTATGGCAATCCGTTCTTATAAAGGTGTAATGCCTTCGTTTAATTCATCTGTATACGTTGATGAGTCATCAGTTTTGGTTGGCGATATTAAACTGGGTGATAATAGTAGCGTATGGCCTTTAGTTGCTGCCCGTGGCGATGTTAACTATATACGTATTGGTGAGCGCTCTAACATTCAAGATGGCAGTGTATTACATTTATCGCGTGCAACTAAAAATAATCCAGACGGTTACCCCCTTATAATAGGCGATGATGTAACGGTTGGTCACAAGGTGATGCTGCATGGGTGTGTACTTGGAAACCGTATACTCGTGGGTATGGGTGCTATTGTTATGGATAATGTAACTGTAGAAGATGATGTTATTATTGGTGGGGGTTCATTAGTACCACCAAATAAGCGCTTGGAATCAGGCTATCTGTATGTAGGAAGCCCTGTAAAGCAAGCCCGCCCATTGACTGAGCAGGAACTCGCCTTTTTAAAAATATCTGCAGATAACTATGTGCAACTAAAAGATGAATATTTAGTTGAGGTTTACTAAGCCCACCTCTATTTGTCCTGCCGAGTTATAACTTTCTTCTTCTATTAGTTGCTCGGCACGTTCTTCGTATTCAAAACGATATTTTTCAAAATAATCTGTAGCATGACTTTCATCAGTTAGTTTAAGTGTTTTGACTGCAATAACACACTCCACCAGCATCCCACTCACTTGAGCAAAAAACACCAACTGGTGATCAGGCTCTCTAAATTCGAGTCTATCTATAAACTGTATAGCTTGGTTCATTTTAGTGAGCCTTGTTTAAGCGCTTTAACTACAGGGAGGATTTCGGGCATTTTGTTATGCCATACATAATATGCTTGTGCTGCCTGCCCTACTAACATACCACTGCCATCTAAAAGCTTAGTATTGTTATTATGCTCTTCAACCCAGCTCATAAAAATAGTGTTTGTCTGCGAATAAAACATATCATATGCAACATCACAGCCTTTCAAGTACTTTTTATTGAGTGCGGGTAACTCGTTATTCATACTGCTAGAGGTGGAGTTGACAATTAGTGAGTAATCACTTACTGGTAAGTCATTAAAACCAAAGCCAGAAACAGATCCATATTCAGAAAATAATTGAGCAAGGTCCTGTGCTTTTTGAGCTGTGCGATTAACAATAATGATTTCTGCGGGTTTTTGTTCAAGCAAAGGTAATATAACTCCCCTTGCAGCACCGCCCGCACCAATTATTAAAATACGCTTATCAGCAATCACTACTTCATTTGCAAGTAGATCATTTACAAAGCCGACACCGTCGGTGTTATCTCCTAATAATGTACCATCATCTCTTTTTTTGAGTGTATTAACCGCGCCCACTATTTTTGCAAGAGGAGTTAGTTCATCAGCCATAGCAAAAGCTTGCTCTTTAAATGGCATTGTTACATTGGCACCTTTACCACCTTGCTCAAAAAAAGACGATACTGTTTTTTCAAAGTTATCTATAGGTGCTAATATTGCGCGGTAGTCGATTTGCTCACCCAGTGAGATAGCAAATTGTTTATGTATCGCGGGGGATTTTGAGTGTTTGATTGGATTTCCAAAAACCGCATATTTGTCCATTTTAAAGCAACCTCTTTGCAGCTATAACACTGCCTATTAACGATGATAAGTAATATGATTAAACGACTTTTTTCTAAATCTAAGCCAACTCCTGAGCAACAAGCCCCTACTCCTGAAAAAACACCGTACGAAATAATTGGTGGAGAAACCGGTGTCCGTGCTATTGCTAATAGATTCTACGACATAATGGAGTCAGATGAATACGCTAAACCATTATATGATATGCATCCTCTGCCATTAGATCGAATTCGCCAAGTATTTTTTGAATTTTTATCTGGTTGGTTAGGCGGACCTAGCCTATTTACTGAAAAACATGGCCAACCTATGCTGCGTAAACGCCATATGCCTTTTTCAATAAATAAAGACCTACGTGATCAATGGATGTATTGCATGAATAAAACCCTCGATATAGAAGTGGATAACCCACTACTGCGTGAAGGCTTGAAGCAATCGTTTGGTCAACTTGCCACACATATGATTAATGAGCCCTAAATAGCAAAAGGCGCTGTTAGGCGCCTATTTAGTAAGTGGATTTGTCTTATCCTAAAATGTATTTAAACATTTAGCGCTTATTTACAACTGCCACTCCCGGGCTATCAAATCATTTGGTTGAGTTGTTAGCCAGTCTTGAGGGCGTAAATAGTATTGATATAAGTCAGCCTCAGCACTCTCTGCAGTTGGTTTATAATTGTATTCCCAGCGCGCCAATGGTGGCATAGACATTAATATAGACTCAGTACGCCCACCACTTTGCAACCCAAATAACGTGCCTCTGTCCCACACTAGATTAAATTCAACGTAGCGACCGCGACGATAAAGCTGAAAATCACGTTGTTGCTGTGTAAATTCATCATTTTTGCGACGTTCGATAATAGGTAAGTAAGCATCTAAAAAGCCATTGCCCACAGATTGCATAAATGCAAAGCTCTGCTCAAACCCTAGCTCGTTCAAATCATCAAAAAATAGCCCACCCACACCACGTGTTTCGTCGCGGTGTTTTAAGTAAAAATATTCATCGCACCAGGTTTTGTATTTTGGATAAACGTCGCTGCCAAACGGTGCGCAAATATCGTGTGCTACTTGATGCCAATGCTGTACGTCTTCAAATACAGGGTAAAAAGGGGTTAAATCAAATCCACCACCAAACCACCAAATAGGCTCTTCACCTTCTTTTTCAGCAATAAAAAAGCGTACATTGGCGTGACTTGTAGGTACATGTGGGTTTTTAGGATGAATAACTAACGATACACCACAAGCATGAAAGCTACGCCCAGCAAGCTCTGGCCTATGCGCAGTAGCAGAGCCTGGCATGGATGCGCCAAATACATGAGAGTAATTAACGCCGCCCTGTTCAATTACGTTACCATTAGTGGTTACTCGGGTACGACCCCCGCCACCTTCGGCGCGCTGCCAACTGTCTTCTACAAACTTTGCACTGCCATCAGCCCTTTCTAAGCCTTGGCAAATAGTGTCTTGCAAAGCCATAAAGTAGGCTTTTACTTGTTCTAATAATTCGCTTTGCATATTAACCTCTAAACACTTTGCCGGTCATGGCATCTTTAATTGTACTTGGTTGCGTGTTACCGCCTAACGGCTCGTCAACATAAAAGCCTACTTGCTCTGCAAATTGCAGCTGGGCTTGTGCAATGCTTGTTACGGTTTCTTGACCCGTTAAGTTTGCACTTGTTGAAACGAGTGGCTTACCAAACTCCTGGCATAAACGTTTTACTGTTGGGTGGTTGCTAACGCGCACAGCGATGGTATCAAATTGGCCAGTTAGCCATTTAGGTGTGCTTTTAGCTGCTGGCATAACCCAAGTAATAGGTGCAGGCCAACTAGAGAATATATCAGCGCGCTTATCCATTGGTAATTTAGCATCGTCAACATACTTTAATAACTGACCGTAATTATCAGCGATTAAAATAAGACCTTTTTCTACTGGTCGCTGTTTAATAACCAATAACTGCTCTACAGCTTGTTGGTTATCTGGATCGCAACCTAAACCAAAAACAGCTTCGGTTGGATATAAAATAACGCCACCTTGTTCTAAACACGAAACAGCCGTAGGCGTATTAGAGGGGTTTGACAAAATACTCTCCAAAATTGATTAAACGTTATTTAGTTGGGGCAAGCTTGTGCATGCAACTTTTTTGCGGGCATTGTAGCACAGTGCCATTGGACATTTTTTTCTCGATTACGAGTGGCCAATCACATTCTGGGCATGGTATTGCTATAGGTTTATTATTTAATGTGTACTTACAACTAGGGTAGCTATCGCAGGAGTAAAACGTTTTTCCAAACTTATTACTTCGCGCAACTAAGTGCCCCTTTTTGCATTTAGGGCAAGGAGGTAACGCCTCTTCGTTTTGCTTTTCATCATCTTCGTTAGCAATGTAATGGCACTCGGGATACCCCGTACAACCAATAAACATACCATAACGGCCATTCTTAACCACCAGCGGTTTAGTGCATTGTGGGCAAGCCGAATCTTCAAGTATTTTAATTTCATTGCTGTCGTGATGAGCAAGAGGGCGAATAAAATCGCATTTAGGGTAACTAGCACAGCCTAAAAATGGACCCGACTTACTATTACGTATAACCAGTTCAGAACCGCACTGTGGGCATATTTCGTATTCTTTTTCTAAGGCGTGCTTATCCGCTGAGAAAAGCGAATGGTCGATTTTACTCATGCTGATCCTAAAGGTTAATGAATTTTCGCCTAATATACCCAAACCACTTAAAGATACAAGCTGTGCATATGCCTTTAAGTAGTTTGAGCGAGCTTTTAATGTAAAAGCTCGCTGGGTTCGTCAAAAATTAAATCTTCCATTTGTCCATACTCCTCTTCAGAGCCAGGTACATTAAAGAGCACCATGAGCACTACCCACTTTAAATCGTCTAATCCTATATATGGTTTATCTAGTGCTGATAGGCGGTCCATAACCATTTCTCGGGTTACACTATTAATAACGCCTATTTGCTCAACAAACATTAAAAAACCACGGCATTCAACATTAAGCATTTGGCATTCACTGTCGGTAAACACCCTTATGGCATGTTGAGGCTTAGTAATTAAGTAAGGCGACTCGTCGCTGTACTGTAAATCTGCAAGTTGCTCTAACCAATCTAACGCTTTAAATATTTCAGGTTTATTGAAACCAGCACGAAGTAATTCATCCGTTAGCTGATTTTGCTCAACATAAATATCGGCCTCGTTATGGATGTAGTTTTCAAAAAGATACATAAGAATATCAAACATATTACCCCCGGGTACTTAACTTTATGTAGCCATCTAACACTCGCTCAATCTGATCGTCTAACTCTAGATCAAGCAACCTAGCCAATACTTTATCTATAGGCCACTGAGCGCGGCGTACAATATCGTCAACGCTGGTTACCTCAAAACCAATACTATTTAATACCTCACAGTCTGACTCTTCGTTAACAGGTTCGTCTTTATTATATAGACCGCTTTGATAAGAAAAGCTCACTTCATCTAATATATCAGTTACGTTTTCAACTAGTTTTGCACCCTGCTTTATTAAAAAGTGACTTGCTTGCGCAAGCGGGTTTTTAATAGAACCCGGTACTGCAAACACCTCTTTATTTTGCTCAAGTGCATAACGTACAGTAATTAACGAGCCACTTTTAATTTCAGCCTCTACTATTAAAACCCCTAACGATAGCCCTGAAATAATACGGTTACGGCGAGGAAAGTTATGCGCATTAGCAGCCGTACCAGGTAAAAACTCACTGATCAGCAAACCATGCTCTAACACTTGGTCTGTTAATAATTTATGGCGCTTTGGGTAGTAAATATCAACCCCAGTACCTAACACTGCAATTGTTTTTCCACTTCCGGCTAAGGCTCCTTTGTGTGCTGCACCATCTATTCCTCGCGCCATACCAGAGGTTACCGTTATACCCGCAAGAGTAAGTTGATATGCAAATTCTGACGCTATTTCAAGCCCTGTCGGTGTGGCATTTCGACTACCGACAATCGCTATTTGCGGACTGGAAAGTAATGATGTGTCGCCTTTGCAAAACAAAAGTAATGGAGCACTGGCTATTTGCTTTAAATCGGTGGGGTAAAGCGCATCAAAAAAGCATATAACAGTTATATTGTTTTGCATTATTTGTTGCTGGTAATAATCAACTTGCTGCCAATTAGTACCAAGTAAATTACTGGCCTGATTTGCCGTTAAGCCAAGTTGCTGAAGCTCATTACTCGACAAATCAAATAACGAAACAAGGGAATGTGTTTGAGATAGTGCCAAAAGGGTTTTAATGCCCAACCCTTTACACATATAAAAGGCAAGCCAGTGGGCTAGCTTGCCAGATGATTGATCCATGCTCTCTCCTAGAGCACCGACTCGCTACTTCTTAATGAATAACTGCAATATCTCCAATGCGAATTGGGTGCTGATTTTTAGTTATTAATGCATAACTTACTTTGTCATACACTTTGAAAACAATAAGCTCTCCAACTTTTTCTTTAGGCATTGTCCACGTAGTATTTTCTTCATCAGACTCATCACCAAATAACTGACTAGCGTCAGATAGTAATTTTTCGAATTTACTCGAATCCTCAGGATAACGAGGACCACGAGGGCCATCAATAACTGTCGGAGACTGACGTTCTAAATCAAGCACATGCCCTGGCTCTATTAGTTGGTCGCGACCTAAGTTTAGCACTACAACATCCATTGTGCTGAATTCTCTTACTTGGCGCGGAGATGCAATAACATGACCCGATACTGCATTGTCTGGGCGATGAATATTAAAGTATGCAGGAAGTAATTGCCCTTGCATTGCTGGCATTAAAAAATCACCTTGCTGAATTTCACGTTTAACAGACTCAACACGTAATGATGAAGGTACTCCATTTTGCTCATCGCCCGTTCTAAATGCACGCGCCATACCCACATAAGAGGCACGCGTTGCGAGTACTTCACCGGTTTCTAAGTCGGTATAAGGTTCGCCTTCATGATAAATGGCATACGCTTTGTGTACTTTTAAGTCACCTTTAACATACAAAATATGGCCTAAGGTTTGTGTTTTAGTATTTTCGTTTGCACCTAAAACATAAGGCATATCTTTTATATCGTCACTATCAATTGCCTGCTCGTAACTGATGTAAGGTTTGATCATTTCAAGTGGTAAAGTAGTTATTGCATTAGTGCCTTTTGGTGTAATGCGCCCTTGAGGAGATAGTTTTCTATACGCTTTATTAATCACCAAACGTGGATTTCCATCAGCGTCATATATTAAAGCGAGCGCATCACCAGGGTAAATAAGGTGAGGGTTATCAATTTGTGGATTCATTTGCCAAAGTTCAGGCCACAGCCATGGCTCATCTAAATAAATGCCTGAAATATCCCAAAGTGTATCGCCTTTTTTTACAACATACTGTTTTGGTGCATCTTTTTTTATTTTAAGTACATCAGCAACTGCCGGAAAAGCAGCACTTAACGCAAGCATGATTGCAAGTAATGGAGATTTCATTGAGCTTCCTTGTATTGTTTTTTCATTATTATTGTCCAAAACCTGTTAAAGGGGAACGCTAATGGCTAAAATAAGAGCATACAATACCCTAAATTAAGCACAAGTGTAAAAAGGTAACTATGGCTAGGTTAGAAGTTTTAAGATTCCCAGATGAGCGTTTACGTACAGTAGCAAAAGACGTTGAACAAGTTGACGATACAGTACGCCAAATTGTTAAAGACATGCTAGAAACTATGTATGATGAAAATGGTATTGGCTTAGCAGCCTCGCAAGTAGATATTCATCAACGCATCGTGGTAATTGATGTATCTGAAGAGCGCGATGAGCCTTTAGTACTTATTAACCCACAAATTATCAAAAAAGACGGCTCTACCGTAAGCGAAGAAGGCTGTTTATCAGTACCTAACTCGTACGCAAAAGTAGACCGTGCAGAAACAGTAACTGTTGCAGCGCTTAACGAAAACGGTGAAGAGTTTGTATTAGATGCAGACGAATTACTGGCTATCTGTATTCAACACGAGCTTGATCACTTACAAGGTAAGCTATTTATTGATTACTTATCACCACTAAAACGCCAACGTATTCGTAAAAAGCTTGAAAAAGAAGCTAAATTTGCAGCACAGTAATAAGCACCTTAGGAAAACTCAGTGACCCAACCATTACGCATTATATTTGCCGGTACGCCGGATTTTGCCGCTCGTCATTTACAAGCGCTTATACAAAGCGAGCACCAAATAGTAGGTGTATACAGCCAACCTGACCGCCCTGCTGGCCGAGGTAAAAAATTAAAAGCCAGTGAAGTTAAAGCGCTAGCGCTTGAGCATAACTTACCGGTTTTTCAGCCACAGTCGTTAAAAAATGATGACGCATTAGTAGAGCTTAAAAACTTAAATGCCGACATTATGATTGTAGTGGCTTACGGGCTAATTTTACCAAAAGCAATATTAGAAGCTCCACGTTTAGGTTGTCTAAATGTGCATGGTTCTATATTACCGCGCTGGCGTGGTGCAGCACCTATTCAACGTGCAATTTGGGCGGGTGATGAGCAAACCGGCGTAACTATTATGCAAATGGATGAAGGGCTTGATACCGGCGACATGTTACATATTAGTCGCTGTGCAATTAATGCTGATGAAACCAGTGCCAGTTTATACACTAAACTGGCCGAGCTTGGCCCTGATGCGCTTATAGAAACCGTTAATAAATTAGCAAAAGGCGAGCTTAAAGCTGAACCTCAAAACGATGAGCAGGCTAACTACGCTAAAAAGCTATCTAAAGACGAAGCAAATATTGACTGGTCTATGGATGCAGCTCAAATAGAGCGAAATATTCGCTCTTTCAACCCTTGGCCTGTGTGCTTTACACAAATGGGTGAGCAAACGGTAAAAATTTATCAAGCGCAAGTAGTTGATCAAACAGGTAGTGCAGGCCAAGTTTTATCCAGCGATAAAACGGGTGTGGTTGTAGCGTGTGGCAAACATGCTATTTGCATTACGCAATTACAGCCGCAAGGCAAAAAGCCAATGGCAATTAGTGACTTTTTAAATGGTCGTAGTGATTGGGTAACCCCGGGTACAGTATTAGGCGAAAATAATGAGTAATGTTCCAAATGTACGCGCGCTTGCCGCAGAAACTTTATATAACGTCGTTGATAAAGGCGCATCGCTTAATCAAGAGCTTCCTTTTGCGAGCCAAGGCTTACCCCCAAAAGACAAAGCTTTACTGCAGCAAATTTGTTATGGCGTATTACGATACTTACCAAGCCTTGAAAACTATTGCCAACACTTAGTAGAGCAGCCGTTAAAAGGTAAGCGTAGAATATTTCAGTTTTTGTTATATGTAGGCATATACCAGCTACAGCACATGCGCGTGCCACCGCATGCCGCAATATCAGAAACCGTAAATGCACTCGCTCAAATGCGCGCACTGGGTTTAAAAGGCCTAATAAATGCTATTTTACGTAGCTTTCAACGCCAACAGAGCGAGCTTGAAGAAAAAGCGAAGCAAATACCGGTGTGTTTATACAACCATCCAAATTGGTTTATTAAACAAGTGCAAGCTGCATACCCAAATAGCTGGGAAGCATTGCTTGAAGAAAATCAGCAACAAGCCCCTATGTGGCTGCGTGTAAATCAAGCTCAATACAGCACGCAAGAATACAGCGAAATGTTAACGGCTAACGATATTGAACACACATTAAACCCAGAGTTTGTTGACGGTATTAAGCTAGCTAAGCCGCGTGATGTATTCTCGCTGCCAGAATTTGATGTAGGTGCATGTTCGGTGCAAGATGCAGCAGCACAACTTGCAGCACGCTTTTTAGAACCTAAAGCTGATGAATACATTTTAGATGCCTGTGCAGCGCCTGGTGGAAAAACATGTCACATATTAGAGCTTGCTGATGCTGAAGTATTAGCCCTAGATAGCGACTCAACTCGCCTTGAGCGTGTTAAGCAAAACCTTACGCGTATTGGCTTAGGTGCCGATTTACAATGTGGTGACGCTTCACAGCCTCATACTTGGTGGGATGAGCAACAGTTTGATCGTATATTATTAGATGTGCCATGTTCTGCAACTGGTGTTATACGCCGTCACCCAGATATAAAATGGTTACGCCGCGCATCAGACATCGAAGATCTAGCTAAACTGCAAAGTGATATAATCGATAGCATTTGGCCACTACTAAAACCAGGTGGCACACTGGTATACGCTACGTGTTCGGTACTCCCACAAGAAAACCAGCAACAAGTTGCTAAGTTTTTAGCTAATAATGACGATGTAGTACATATTCCATTGCACGAGAACGACACTGTTACTAACCCGGGTTTGCAATTACTACCGGGCGAAAGTGATGGATTTTATTACGCTAAGCTAGTTAAAAAAGCCTAATAACCGTACACTAAATAGTTAGCCATTTATGAGATATTAAATGGCTATTTTTTTAATTAAACGGTAATTAATCTCTTTTTAGGTTGATTACTAATACGGGTAAATAATGAAAATAATCATACTCGGAGCTGGGCAAGTTGGCGCTACGCTTGCTGAAAACTTAGTTGGCGAACAAAACGAAATTACGGTTGTAGATATAGACGGCAACCGTTTGCGTGAGCTTCAAGATAAGTACGACCTACAAGGGGTTATGGGCCACAGCGCGCACCCTGATGTATTACGCCGTGCTGGCGCTGAAGATGCCGATATGATTATAGCGGTAACCAGTTCAGATGAAGTGAACATGGTTGCTTGCCAAGTAGCGTACAGTATTTTTAATACCCCCACTAAAATTGCTCGAATACGTTCAGAGCAATATTTAAAATACCGCGAAAAACTTTTCCAAAATGACGATTTACCAATCGACCATTATATTGCCCCAGAAGCACTCGTTACCAAATATATTCGCCGCTTAATAGACTACCCTGGTGCATTACAAGTATTACAATTTGCCGATGGTATGCTCTCTTTAGTGGCTGTTAAAGCTTATTACGGTGGCTTATTAGTGGGTTATGCGCTTTCTGCTTTAAAAGAGCACATTCCTAATGTAGAAACTCGCGTTGCGGCTATTTACCGCCAAGGTAAAGCCATTAAACCCTTGGGTACTACAGTAATTGAAGCCGACGATGAAGTCTTTTTTATAGCCGCAACCAAGCATATTCGCGCGGTTATGAACGAGCTACAAAAGCTAGAACGCTCTTACAAAAAAATTATGATTGCTGGTGGCGGTAACATTGGTGCCGGCCTTGCCCGCTCGCTTGAAAAAAACCACAGTGTTAAATTAATTGAGCGCAGTAAAGAGCGCGCTGAGCAACTATCTGAAATGCTCGACAACACAGTGGTATTTTGTGGTGATGCATCAGATCAGGAACTGCTATCTGAAGAGCATATAGAGCAAGTTGACGTATTTATTGCCGTAACTAACGACGATGAAGCAAATATTATGTCGGCTATGCTTGCAAAACGAATGGGTGCACAAAAAACCATGGTACTTATTCAGCGTGGTGCATACGTTGATTTAGTACAAGGTGGGGAAATAGATATAGCCATATCGCCGCAACAGGCCACTATATCGGCATTGCTTACTCATGTACGCCGTGGTGATATTGTTAATGTTTACTCATTACGTAAAGGTGCAGCAGAAGCAATTGAAGCCGTCGCTCATGGCGACGAAAACACTTCAAAAGTTGTTGGCCGTGCCATTGCCGATATTAAACTTCCTGCTGGTACTACTATTGGCGCAATAGTACGTAACGACGATGTACTTATAGCCCACGACGATACAATTATCATGTCGGGCGACCATGTAATAATGTTTTTAATCGACAAAAAACACATTACCGTTGTAGAAAAGCTATTCCAAGTAAGTGCTATATTCTTATAATCACTTAGCATAAACGCAAAAAAGCCGCTGACTAAGGCGGCTTTAGTGGAGTATGAAGCGTGTGCTTACTGTACTTTTGCAAACTCTTCTTTTGAAAGCTCGCCGTTTCCATCTGCATCTAAATCATCAAAAATCTTTACTAATTGTGCATTTACTTGCGCTTCTTGCTTAGTGATTGCACCATCACCATCGGCATCAAATGAGGCAAAGTCTACTGCTGCGTAAGCTGCTGATGAAGATGCTAAAACTAAAACTGCAAGTGTTGTATTTAATGTTTTCATAATAATATTCCTAGTAAGATGGGAAGTCCTTTTCAAAGATCCCTAACTGTGAAAATGCTTAACCTTTATAGGTTAATTAGTAATTTGAGAACTCTTCTTTAGAAAGCTCACCACTACCGTCTGTATCTAGCTCAATAAATTCAGCCATTAAATCTGTATCTACTGCCGCTTCGCTTGGGCTGATAGTGCCACTGCCGTCGATATCTAAACTATCGAAATCTGATGCTGCAAATGCAGCTGAAGAAGATGCGATAGCAATAAGAGCAAGTGCTTTATTTAGATGTTTCATAGCGTATTCCTTCATATTCAATGTTTTATCAAAAAATTGGTTTGCTAAAATTAAAGTCAAATTCACTTCCTTGTTATCCTCTTTCGTAAGCTCCCTTGCCTGCTTAGGTTGTCTTTGGCAACTCAGGATAAATCACTTTAAATTAAGCTTTTGAAAACTCTTCTTTTGATAACTCACCATTTTGGTCAGTATCGAGCTCTGAAAACATGCTCATTAGCTTTGCATCTACCGATGCTTCTGCTTGGCTAATTGCGCCATTACCATCTACATCTAACGTATCGAAATCTGATGCTGCAAAAGCTGCTGATGAAGATGCAATAGCGATTAGTGCTAAAGTTTTATCAATGCTTTTCATAATATGTATCCTTCAAATTTATGTGTGTGCGATTAAGTCTTTCACTGTAAATCACGTTTTCGTTCAGTACACTTAGACTATTACAACTTAAATGCCAACATTTAAAAGTTTATATATATCAATGCATTAAGATAACACCTTCGTTTTTTGAAGATTTTAGCTGTGATTTTTGTTGCTATTTAGCAACGCGATTTATAATGAAGAAATTAAATTAAACAAAAACAGATAGTTACAATTAAGTAAAAAGCTACAGTTTTGAGTATTTAATAGAAATGAGGGGGCTTTCCTAGAAAATTTAAGTAAACTATAAGCTAAGTAGGTTTGCAGTGAAAATGATAATTCTATTTTCAACTAACTCAACAAACTGTTATTTAAGGAAATTATATTTATTTTTAAATTAAATGAAGAAGTATTTTTAAATTTTTACACAAAATACCTTTTTGTTGCAAAAAGGCGAAACGTTACTACTCTACAGCCATATCAAGTACTGATGGGTCGATAAAATGTTCTTTCATAAATGCTTTCATTTCATCTTCACTGGCTAATAACCTAATTCCGCAATTAACACCCGATGAGTGCTCTTTCACACTGCAAATCTCACCCTGAAAATCCTTACTATTGGTATCTAGTATTACAGTGCATTGCATGTTTTTTAAGTCTTCGTCTTGTTGATCGCCCCTAACATCAAACATAACACCAGTGAGTGAAATATCTTTGATGATGCCTTCAAGTACTCTGTCATCGCTCACTTTTAATTTAGCCGGTAATAAGGTAGGTATGCGTGCTTGAGAGCGCAGAGCAAAAAGCTGTACTTGCTTAGGGTAGTTAATAAAAATCAACCTAGCAGGATGAGAAGCCACCGACATTATTTGTTGTCGAAATGCAATAATCTGCCCGCCACTGCCCTCTATTAATGCTCTTACTATAACCATTACACCATCGCGTAAATAATCACTACTCGCAGGCAAGCGCTTTGAACTAGGGTAATTTAAAATAATAAATTTATTTTCGAGCAAGCCTACAAACTCGGTTTTAATGCGCTTACTGTCGGTGGGAGTGAGTATTTCTAAGTCAACCAAGCCACTCGTAATGAGTTGGTGTAATTTATTTAGATTTGACGCTGGCATACTCTACCCCTGAGTTAGTTTAATAGCGTTTAGCCGCGCCAAAAAGTAGGCGTAAATAATACTAATAACGTGAATATTTCTAACCGGCCAAATACCATAGCAATAGTTAGCAACCATTTTGCGCCATCGGTAATTGCACCATAGTGCGAGGCAACATCACCTAAACCTGGGCCTAAGTTATTTAAACATGCAGCAGTGGCAGAAAACGCCGTTATGTTATCCATACCAGTCCCCATAAGCGCCAGCATAATAATAATAAACACCAGTGCATATGCCGAGAAAAAGCCCCACACGGCCTCTACAACCTTATCTGGCAATGCTTTACGGCCGAGTTTAATAGAGCATATAGCGCGTGGGTGTACAAGCCTATTAAGTTCACGTACGCCCTGTAAGTAAAGTAAAAACACTCTTACTACTTTCATACCGCCACCGGTAGAGCCTGCACAGCCACCAATAAAGCTCGAAAATATAAGTAAAATAGGTAAAAACAGCGGCCAAGTAGAAAAGTTATCGGTAGCAAAGCCTGCTGTTGTACTCATAGATACCGCTTGAAACAAAGCTTGATCGAGGGTCTCGTCGCCATTGGCAAATATTTCGTTGGATGAAAGCACAGTAAAACAAATAACCACCAGCGCTAATTGAATACATAAAAACACCTTAAACTCAGGATCACGTATATATACTTGAATGTTTCTGCTCGCCACTGCGGCGTAATGCAAAGAGAAGTTGACGGCGGCAATAATTAAAAAGAACACGCAAATAAAGTTAATCATTGGGCTGTCAAAATGACCCATAGACGCATCGTAAGTAGAAAAACCACCTATCGCGACTGTAGAAAACGCATGGCATATAGCATCAAACCACTCCATTCCTGCAGCCCAATAAGCCAGCATACACGTAATAGTTAACGACACATAAATATACCAAAGGTGCTTGGCAGTATCGGCTATGCGAGGGGTCATTTTAGAGTCTTTAACAGGACCAGGTATTTCAGCTCTGTATAACTGCATGCCACCCACACCAAGCATGGGCAGTATAGCGACAGCAAGTACGATTATACCCATACCGCCAAACCACTGGAGTTGCTGGCGATAGAATAATACTGATTTTGGCAAGTATTCAATACCCGTTAGTACAGTAGCACCGGTGGTTGTAAGGCCTGAAAATGCCTCAAATACGGCATCAGCCAAAGATAAGTTTGGCTCTTGTAAAAATATAAGCGGCAAGGACGCAAACGCCCCAAGTACCAACCAAAACAAAACAACAATCAAAAAGCCTTCGCGTGCTTTTAAATCGCCGTTTTCATGGCGGTTTGGGTAATAAGCCATCATGCCAATAACAACACTGAATATAAATGCTAAAACAAACGGAACACCACCACCGTCTTTATAAATTAAAGACACCAGTGCCGGTGGCACCATGGTAATACTAAACAGCGCAACAAGTTGGCCAAGAATTTTTATGATGGTACGAAATTGCATTTAGCTTATCGCTTTTATTATTAGTAAACTGAGATTGAGTAACTTCAATCAGATCAAATTAAACAGGTATGCATTAAATGCAATTTGTGTAGGTTATTACTCTTTAATAGTTAACTCAACTGCGCCGTGGCTTAAATCAAAAATATCTTTTATTGCTTGCTGGGCTTGTCGGCTATCTATTGTGATCACCCATTCAATATTAGCAGTAAATTGCTTATCAATATTAAGTACCTGATAACTGGTTTTTAATAACTGCTCTATTGCACCTTGCATGTTGTATTCACTTTGGCCAATAATTTCTACGCTAGGTACTTTAGTGACTGTTTTAAGTTGAGTAAGCGCATTATTAAGCGAGCCGCCATAAGCACGCACTAAACCACCCGTGCCTAACTTAATACCCCCAAAATAACGTGTAACCACTGCGGTAATTTCACCAAGCCCCGATCCCACCAGCACATTTAACATAGGTTTGCCTGCTGTGCCATTTGGCTCTCCATCATCTGAAAAACCATAAACATGGCTGCCACCAGGATTACCTGCTACATGCGCCCAACAATTATGGCGAGCATCTGAGTACTTTTCTTCAATGCTTTTAATAAACGCTTTAGCTGCATTTAAATCAGGTGTATGAGCTATATGAACAATAAAAGTGCTTTTTTTAATTTCTTCTTGGTGAAACACATCTTCGGCAGGGTATTTATATTCAGACATAGTTAAAGCTCAATTAAAAATGGGGCCAAAAGGCCCCTTTGTATTCGCGTATTTTAGCGCGTATTAGCTAACTCGTCTTTATAAGGATTTAGTCGAGCGCTAAATCACGAGTCATATTTTCTAGGCTATCTTCGTGAACAATAATGTTGTCTTCAATACGAATACCGCCATAAGGTTTAAATGTCTCAACTTTATCCCAGTTAATAAACTGTTTGTTGTCGGTTTGTGCTAAATCACCTAATAGTGAATCAATGAAATATAAACCCGGCTCTATAGTGAATACTTGGTTTTTCTCAATTTTTCGAGTACAACGCAAGAATGGGTGCCCTTCTGGTGACGGCTGATGCCCTCCTTTTTCATCACTCATAAAACCGCCCATATCATGAACTTGTAAACCTAAATGATGCCCGAGTCCATGCGGGAAAAAAGTAGACGTAATTTTACGCTCAACAATTTCTGCCGCTGGTAAGTTTACAATTTTGAAGTCGCTAAGAATTTGCGCAATACGGTTATGGCACTCAACATGTAAATCGCCATATAACATACCTGGTTTTAAACCTTTGCCTAACTCAATTTGCGTAGCCGTCATAGTATTAACAAGCTCAGCAAATTCACCCTGCTTTTTAAAATCGTATGTACGAGTAATATCAGCAGCGTAACCGTTGAAGTTTGCACCTGCATCAATTAAAAACGAATTATGAGTATGCGGCGCTTTAGGGTCAAAATGTGTGTAATGCAAAATAGCGCAGTTTTCGTTAAGCGCAACAATATTACCGTACGGCATTTCGTTTTCGCTTTGGCGTGTAGCCATAAGGTACGCTTGTTGAATATCAAACTCGCTACCACCGTTGTAAAACGTATCGCGTGCAGCTTTATGCCCGTCTACTGCAATGCGGTTAGCTTGGCGTAAACATTCAAGCTCGTACTGCGTTTTGTATGCACGATGAAAATGAAAGTAATTTAATACAGGCTCAGGGTTCATTAAACTAAAACCAAGTGCTTGTGCTACTTCAATGTACTCGCCCATATACGCATATTTAGCTTTATCGTATGGAAGTAGCTTTTCTACTTGATCAGGCTGTAGTAATAGCTCTATATCAAAGTACTCAGCCCAAAAGTCACGTGGCTCGTCAGGTACTTTATGCCAAAAATCAACTGGACGATAAAAAATAAGCTTTGGCTTATCGCTACCATTAACCACAACCCAGCAATGTGGATTATCTATTACAGGCAACCAAGCTTTAAATTGTGGATTAACTTTAAATGGGTAATACATGTCGTCTAAAAACTGGCGCTTAGCTTGGCCTGAGTGAATAACTAATCCCTCTAACCCTTCACGGTCACAAATTGTACGAGTACGCTGTTGCAGTGTTGCAATATGTTCGGCGTATAAAACGGCTAATTTATCCATTGTTAATCCATCTGTTAAATTTAACTTGCTTTGAGTCTACCACTTAAAGGCTGAGCGCTCAAAAAAGGGGGATATTTAACATGTAAATATCCCCCTTCTTAATGCTTATACCAATCGTGTTAAGTTATTACTCGGTGGGTATTATATATTCAACCACCCATTTTCATTTCAAGCAGCGGCGCAAGTATATTACCTTCTCTGCCCATTCGAGTGTGATACACCTGCCTATATGCAAATACATTTTTTACATAGTCGCGGGTCTCACGATACGGAATAAGCTCTACCCATAACTCAGCCGGAATTGCTTCATCGGGTAACCAACGTTTTATACGATGATACCCCGCATTATAAGAAGCTGTTGCTAGTACTTCGTTGCCGTGGTTTTTCTTTTTTAAATACTGTAAGTAACTTGTACCTAATCTAATATTAGTTTTAGGCTGATACAAACGATTACTCGATACACTTCCTTTATTTACGTACTCAGCAGTACTTGGCAATAATTGCATTAACCCACGCGCATTAGCATGCGAGCGAGCATCGGGCGCAAACGAGCTCTCACGCCTTGCAATTGCAATACTCCAAGCTGGATCAATTTTGCTACGTTTGCTGTAACGCTCAAATACATCTTGATATGCAAACGGAAAACGCTGCTCTACATTATCCCACGCTTTTATTTTAGCAAGTGTAAAAATAGTGCTGTCGTGCCAACCTAAATCGGTAGAGAGTATTGATGCAGCTAACTTTTCGTCAGCACTAGAGGTATCCGTTAAGTAATTCCACTCACGACGCGCTGAGGTAAATCGTTCTATATCGTAAAGCGCCTTTGCACGTTTAAACCCTGGTGCATTACTCACTTTATCTACCAACTTTTGATCAACCGCTAAAGGGTGGTTATTTAAATCAATAGGCAGCCCTAAACGCGCAGCAGCTAAAAAGCCGTAATAATCGCGATTAGCAGCCACTTTTTTCCAAATATCATCCGCTTTTTGTTGCTCGCCTCGTTTAGCGTAGCTATACGCTAACCAATATTGTTGGCCTAAGCTTAAATCTTCTTTGCCTGTAAAAAATGCAGCTATACCTTCCCAATCTTGGGTTTTGAGCATATTACCCAGCTGCCATTGTATTAACTTTTTATCTTGTCGGTCTTTAGGTACTTTATTTAACCAAAAGCTAGCTTGTTTGTGCCCGCTTGATGCAAGCGATAGCGCAAAGGTGTAATACACATCAGCCTTAGAAGCTTCGCTGTAGTTAAATATTTTTTCTAACTTTTCCCATGCTTTTAATGCAAGCTCTTTGTCGCGCCAAATTAAACGCTTAACCCCATAAAGGGCTATTTCGCCTTCTTTAGCCGATTTATTTTTATAACGATATAAACCAGCCGCTGCGCTTGGATCGCGGCGTACTTTTAAATATAAATCAGCTAAATAGCGTTCATTTTTAGGCAATAGTGTTTTTAAATAAGGTAATAAGCTTTGCGTACCGCCTTGCGCTGCGAGTGTAACGCGTTGCCATACGGTTTCTTCTTTCATGTAGCCTTTTTTCCGCCACTGAGAAAAAAGCGCATCACACTCATTGGGCTGCGACTTTCCAACAGCCCACAAATCAGTAACCTGATTAAAAATTGCTTTTTCAGGAGCCCCTAAATCAAGCTGAAAATCCAAATAAGCACACGTAAGCTCAGCATTTGAGGTTTGGCGATAATTACGAATATATGCCGCTTTTTTGTTTTTATCTTTTAAGTACTCTAACCACGCTTTTCGCACAGGCCATTCTAATGGCGTATGCTGATAAACAGTTAAGTAGTCTTCTATTTCAGCCTGGTATTTAAAGTTTGGGTTACGCTGCCAATAGGTTTTTTCAACATACGGTTTTAGCGGATGATTAAGTCCACTAACCGCTTCTTTAAAGTCTTGATAACTACCGTAACGTGCTTTTTTTTCAGCATCTAAAAATGCATCGTTATCGATACTCGCCCCGGCAGAGTAAAGAGGAAATATAAATGCAGCTGCCGCAACGTTTAATAAATATTTTTTCATAATGTCCTTTAATAAAAAATTAAAGCGATGACTAAAAACTTTCCATCACACCTTAGCACCAAACCAGCTATATTTTAACCAGCCGTTTGTAACCGAGTTAAATTTTTCGTTGCATTTTTAATTTAAAGCAAGCACACTGATTGAAATGCAAACTCATCGTACCAGTCTTAGTTCGTCAACTAGGGAGAATAATAATGTTATATAAAAGCGATTCCTTTGAAGTTAGCTTCCTTAAGGAAAACATCGCCGAGTTTAAGTTTTGTGTTGCAGGTTCTGTAAACACTCTATCTCAAAAAACTCTTTCAGATTGCGCGGCAGCATTAAAAGAATTAGCCGCTAATACTGATATCAAAGGCATGATTTTTACCAGTGATAAAGACCACTTTATTATTGGTGCCGACATCTTCGAATTTTTACCTACGTTTACTAAACCAGAAGAAGAATTAGTAACGTGGATCAAAAACGCAACCGACGTTTTTGATGCAATCGAAGATCTACCATTCCCAACACTAAGCGCTATAAACGGTATGGCACTTGGCGGTGGGTGTGAGTGGGCACTTGCTACCGATTATCGTGTTGCAAGCGAAACAGCTAAAATGGGCCTACCAGAAGTTAAACTTGGCATAATGCCTGGTTTTGGAGGCACAGTGCGCTTACCACGCATCATTGGCGCCGATAACGCAATGATGTGGATTACCTCAGGCGCAGAAAACCGCGCAGCTGATGCCCTTAAAGTAGGTGCGTTTGACGCGGTAGTTAGTACTGACAAACTACTAGAGTCAAGCGTAGCAACACTTGAATTAGCAATTGCTGGCAAGTTAGATTGGCAAGCAAAGCGCAACGTAAAACTACAGCCACTTAAATTAAACCGCGTTGAGCAAGGCATGAGCTTTGCTATGGCAGAAGGTATGGTAATGGGTAAAACCAAAGGCCACTATCCTGCACCGGTTATGGCAGTACGTACCATTAAAGCAGCGGCAAACTGTACTCGCGATGAAGCAATGGCAATCGAAAATGCTAACTTTGCAAAACTTGCGCGCACTAACGAAGCTGCAGCACAAACCGGTATTTTCTTAAATGACCAGTTCATTAAAGGCAAAGCACGCAAACTTGCTAAGCACAGCGATGTTGAAATTAAACAAGCCGCTGTATTAGGCGCAGGTATTATGGGCGGCGGTATTGCATACCAGTCAGCTTATAAAGGCACACCAATCATAATGAAAGACATCCAGCAGGATGCGCTAGATTTAGGTATGGGCGAAGCGTCTAAACTACTTGGTGCAAAAGTTAAACGCGGCCATATGCCAATGGAAAAAATGCTGGCAACGCTTAGCAAAATTAAACCAACGCTTAACGATGCCGACCTACAAAATGCCAACATTATTGTTGAAGCCGTAGTAGAAAACCCTAAAGTTAAGCAAGCCGTATTAGCTGATCTTGAAAAGAACATGCCTGAAGGCACTGTACTTACATCAAACACATCGACTATTTGTATCGACTTGCTTGCAGAAGCACTCGATAAACCAGAAAACTTCTGTGGTATGCACTTTTTCAATCCAGTGCCAAAAATGCCGTTAGTAGAAATTATCCGTGGTGCAAAAACTTCTGATAAAACAATTAATGCGGTAGTTGATTACGCCCTTAAACTTGGCAAGTCACCTATCGTTGTTAACGATTGCCCTGGCTTTTTTGTAAACCGAGTTTTATTCCCGTACTTTGCAGGCTTTAGCAAATTAGTGGTTGAAGGCGCTAACTTTGCAAAAGTAGATAAAGTAATGGAAAACGTATTTGGCTGGCCAATGGGCCCAGCTTACCTACTTGATGTTGTAGGTATTGATACGGCTTACCATTGTACTGGCGTAATGGCAGACGGTTTCCCTGAGCGTATGGCACGTGCAGAAAAAGATCCGGTAACTGTTTTTGCTAACGAAAAACGTTTTGGTCAAAAGAACAAAGCGGGCTTCTACAAGTACGAAACAGACCGCCGTGGTCGTCTTAAAAAATCAAGCGATGCAACAGCAGTTGAGCTACTAGCACCAATTACTGATGCACCTAAAGAATTTGATAAACAAGAAATCATTGACCGTTGTATGATCCCAATGATCAACGAAGTACTACTTTGTTTACAAGAAGGCATTGTTGCTTCTCCTCAAGAAGCTGATATGGCCCTTGTATACGGCGTTGGTTTCCCTCCATTTAGAGGCGGCGCGTTCCGTTACTTAGATCAAACTGGTTTAGCTAACTTTGTTGCATCAGCAGACAAATATGCTCACCTAGGTGCGATTTACCAAGTATCAGAGCAAACTCGCAAATGGGCCGAAGAAGGTCGTGTTTTCTATAAGGTGGAAGGTTAATATCATGAATAATCCAGTAATTGTAGATTGTATCCGCACACCAATGGGTCGCTCAAAAGGCGGCGTATTTAAAAACAAGCGTGCGGAAGACTTAAGCGCTCATTTAATGAAGGGCTTACTAGAACGCAACCCAGCGGTTGATCCAGCATCAATCGACGACATTTATTGGGGTTGTGTACAGCAAACATTAGAGCAAGGCTTTAACGTTGCACGTAACGCATCACTGCTTGCGGGTATTCCACACTCAGTACCAGCTACAACCGTTAACCGTTTATGTGGCTCGTCAATGCAAGCATTGCACGACGCAGCACGCGCTATTATGACAGGCGCTGGCGACACTTACCTAATTGGTGGTGTTGAGCACATGGGCCACGTTCCTATGACTCACGGTAACGACTTTCACCCAGGCTTAGCAACTTCAATTGCACAAGCGTCTGGCTCTATGGGCTTAACAGCTGAATACCTTGCTACTATTCACGGTATTAGCCGTCAACAGCAAGATGAGTTTGCTTATCGCTCACATCAACGTGCACATGCTGCAACAGTTGAAGGACGTTTCCGCCGCGAAATTTTAGCAATGGAAGGTCACGCAGCAGATGGCTCACTTATTTTAGTTGAAGATGATGAAGTAATTCGTCCTGAAACAACGGTTGAAGGTTTATCTCAGCTTCGCCCAGTATTTAACCCAGCTACAGGCTCGGTTACTGCAGGTACGTCTTCTGCTCTTTCTGATGGCGCATCAGCCATGTTAGTAATGAGCGAAGAAAAAGCAAAAGAGCTTGGCTTACCAATTCGTGCACGCATTAGAGCTATGGCTGTTGCAGGTTGCGATCCATCAATCATGGGTTACGGTCCAGTACCAGCAAGTAAAAAGGCACTTGCACAAGCCGGTATTACCATTGATGACATTGACGTAGCAGAACTTAACGAAGCATTTGCAGCACAATCACTGCCTGTACTTAAAGACTTAGGTTTAGCAGATGTGGTTGACGAAAAAGTGAATTTAAACGGCGGCGCAATCGCACTTGGTCACCCTCTAGGTTGTTCGGGTTCGCGTATTAGCACATCGCTTATTCACTTAATGGAAGACAAAAATGCAAAATACGGTTTAGCAACTATGTGTATTGGTTTAGGCCAAGGCATTGCCACTGTATTTGAACGTGTTCAAGACTAACTATTAGCTTAAACATGTAAACCATCTTGGTGATTAAAAAGGCGAACTGATGCAAATCAGTTCGCCTTTTTTTATTGTGCCACCAGCTAAATGAATAATGTGATCGGGTGTATTAAATTTAAGCCAGATTATTTATTACTTTATTGAGCTGATTCGTTATATGTAAAATAGTTAACCCACAGGTTTATTTGCGCTAAACTACCGGACCTAACCAAGCCGCGAATATTTTTACAGGTAACTTTTTATGAGCTTTGATAATCCCGATCACCAATTAGACGCCATGGGCCTACGCTGTCCAGAACCTGTAATGATGATACGCGCTGCTATTCGCAAAATTAATGAAGGCGAAACACTGCTTATCATTGCCGACGACCCATCAACCACCCGTGACATTCCAAGCTTTTGTACGTTTATGGATCACACGCTGGTGGCTAAAGATGTTGAAGAAGCACCGTATAGGTATGTGGTGAAGAAAGGACTGTAAAGGTTCTAGGTTCTAGGTTCTAGGTTCTAGGTTCTAGGTTCTAGGTTCTAGGTTCTAGGTTCATCAATATATTATGCTCTAGTTACCACGGAGCTCTTTAAATATGTTGAATTCTTTTTTTCTAAAAAGTGAGCAACCTCAAACCACTCAAAATTAAAATTAAATTCCTCTTTTTCATTTATATACAAAACAGGCGCTTTTAATTGCCTACCAAAATTGTCATCTTTATTAGTTAAATAATTTTCAGCTTCACTAATAGCCTCTTTAACTAGCTTTCTTAAGCTTATGATTAAATCAAATATACCTTCAAAGTAGCCATCAATGACATGATTCAAGTCTATTTGACCCTCTCTTTTGATACTTTCTTTAAAGTCAGTATTGAGTTTTGAAAAAAGATCCCTTCTATCTTTACTACCTAATGAATTGAGTTCTAATGGTATAGAAAACTTACTTCTCTTTTTATTCAAATTCTCGTATAAAATTAATAAGTTTATTGGAAGGAGCTTATGCTGACACAGGTTCCTATATTTACAAGCAAAAGCATAAAAATTATTATCAACGAAAACCCTATCTCTTACTTTTTTAAATGCAGCTAAAACTGACTCGTCAATTTCTTTTATTATTGAAGAAATACTATTACCTTCTTTATTTTCATAATATAAACGATCAAGTAATAACTTCCCTGTATTTAAAATACCTAAATAGGATACATTCAGCTTTGTTCTAGTCCTGTGATCCTCTATATTAGCACTGGGGCCTGAATGATTATCCATTTCTTGTGAAAACTGAGCTTCAGTTAGTAATATTTTGAACCTTTTAAACTCTTCTATAAAAACATCAAAAATATTTTCAATTTCAAACTTTCGAGACAGTGCTTTATATTTCTTCTGATACTCTACAGCTTCATCAATTGTTAGTTCTTTAGCTTTGATGCTATAGCCTTGGCCGTCACCTTCCTGAATATAATACTCTATATAGTTTTTCATTTGCGCAACTAAATCCCTTTACTAATAAATCTATCAACTCACTCGGGCAGCTAAAAGCTAAAAGCTGACGGCTTATAGCTTACAGCTCTTACTTCTTAGTTATAGTCACTTTCGGCTCATCGTAGTCACTGTAATCAATGCTTACTATGTAGGTGCCTTTTATTGCGGGCGAGTAGCTAAAGTAATTATAAATAGTATTACAGTCGGCAAGCGCTGGTTGGCCAAGTGTTAGTTTTTGCCCTTCAGGTTGTACGTCGCTATAGCCACAGTTGTAGCCTTCACTAAAATCGGCATCGGCTATTTTAAACTCGTATACTTTACCTGGCGTACTAAATTTAACTTCTGCTTGGTAGAGCGCAGGACCTACTGGCATAAATTGATACTGAGGTTCAGCATCCCAAAGCGTAAAGTCGCCTCTTAAGTAAATGGTTTTATCTAGCTCTTGTTGTGGCAGTACGTCGTTAATAGAAATTTGGCTAGTACAGGCTGTAAGTAAGCCGGCAATAGCAAGGGTTAAAATTCGTTTCATTGGGATCATCAATAGGTATCCTTTACGTTCTGTGAAAACTAAAAAGCCAGCAAATCGCTGGCTTTTTAAATTGCTAAGTTAGCTTATTTTTGTAACACAGAAATATCTGCAATACCTAAAAATAATCCGCTTAACTGGCTTAGTAGCGCAAGACGATTTTGCTTAACTGCTTCATCGTCGGCCATAACCATTACGTTGTCAAAAAAGTTATCAACACTTTGACGAATACCCGCTAATTGGCTTAACGCCTCTTGGTAGTTTCCATCTGCATAAAGTGGTGCAAGCTCAGTGGCAAATTTTGCCACTTGTGATGCTAATACTTTTTCAGCGTCGTCGCTTAATAAGCTCTCATCAACATCACCTTGACTAGTAATATTGTTTTTAGCCAGAATATTACCTACACGCTTATTAGCCGCTGCAAGCGCTTCTGCTTCGTCTAATGTACGGAAATGGCTTACCGCTTTAACACGGCGATCAAAATCAACTGGCTTAGTAGGACGGCGTGCAAGCACAGCTTGAATTACGTCTACTTCAATACCTTCATCTTGATACCATGCGCGAAAACGCCCTAGCATAAAATCAAATACATCCGTTGATACATTTAGATTAGTTAACTTATCGCCAAACAATGTTTGTGCTTTTGCTACTAGGTCTAAAATATCAAGTGGGAGCTCTTTTTCTACCATGATGCGTAGTGCACCAATAGCAGCACGACGAAGCGCAAATGGGTCTTTATCACCTTTTGGTGCTTGGCCTATACCAAAAATACCCACCAGCGTATCAAACTTGTCTGCAATCGCTACCGCGCAGCTAATTAGGTTTGTAGGTAAGCTATCGCCTGCAAAACGTGGCATGTATTGCTCGTTTTGCGCTATAGCTACATCTTCAGCTTCACCATCGTGGCGAGCGTAATGCATACCCATAACACCTTGTACGTCGGTAAATTCCATTACCATTTCGGTCATTAAGTCTGTTTTACTTAATAAACCAGCACGCTTAGCAAGGTCTTTGTTGGCGCCTAACTGCTCAGCAATGTATCCAGCAAGTTCGCTAATACGTACAGATTTATCTTTAAGCGTACCTAACTGCTTTTGGAATAAAACGGTATCAAGCGACTCTAGACGGCTTTCTAATGTTTTCTTTTTATCAGTTTCAAAGAAGAATTGTGCATCAGCTAAACGTGGGCGCACTACTTTTTCGTTACCTGATATAACCACACTTGGATCTTTACTTTCGATGTTAGATACAAACAAAAACTTATTTAAAAGTTTGCCGTTTTGATCTAATAACGGGAAGTATTTTTGATCGTCCTTCATGGTGTAAATTAGCGCTTCGGCTGGTACATCTAAAAATGCTTCTTCAAATGTAGCAGTTAAAGTAACTGGCCACTCTACAAGTGATGTTACTTCTTCTAGTAAGTCTTCATCCATCGCGACAACAGCGTTAACTGCGCTTGCTGCCTCTTCTATTTGTGTACGTATTTGCGCTTTACGCTGCTCGTAGTCAGCAATAACGTAAGCCGATTTAAGTACATCAAAAATATCATCAGCATGGTTAATACTAATTTTTTCTGGATGGTGGAAACGATGGCCTTGTAGTTGGTTACTTACTTGTTTACCAAGTATTTCGCCTTCTAGTAACTCACTACCAAATAAAATAGTTACTGTATGAACTGGGCGAATAAATTGTGTTTTATTCGCGCCCCAACGCATAGGCTTAGGGATTGGTAATTTACTTAATGCTTTAGCGATGGCATCTGTCATTAGCGCTTTAGTTTCTTGCCCTACTACTTTAGCAATGTGCAATAACCAAGCACCTTTATCGGTTTCAAGTGTTTGCGCTTCACTTACGTCAATACCACAACCACGTGCCCAACCCATAGCTGCTTTAGTTGGGTTACCTTCACTATCAAACGCTGCCTTTGTAGCTGGGCCGCGCTTTTCTACTTCTTTGTCTTGTTGCTTAGCTTCAAGCGATTTTACTTGTAAACCCAAACGACGAGGCGATGCATACCAGCTTACACCTTGGTGTGCTAACTCTAGTGTTTCTAGCTCTTGAGTTAAATTTGCAGCAAAGGCTTCTGCTAATTTACGCAGTGCTTTTGGTGGCAACTCTTCGGTGCCAATTTCTACTAATAAATTTTGTGCTGACATTTTACTTATCCTTACACAGCGGGAAACCAAGCGCTTCACGTGCATCGTAATAACTTTGTGCACACGCTTTAGATAACGCACGAACGCGTAAAATATAACGCTGACGTTCTGTTACCGATATTGCGTGGCGAGCATCTAACAAGTTAAATGCGTGCGATGCTTTCATTACTTGCTCGTATGCAGGTAGTGGTAAGTTAGCTTCAATTAACTTTTGGCTTTCTGCTTCACACTTATCAAACTGTGCAAATAAGTCTTCTACGTTTGCATGTTCAAAGTTATAAGTAGATTGCTCTACTTCATTTTGATGGAACACGTCGCCGTATGTTACACGCCCTAGTGGACCGTCAGCCCATACTAGGTCGTAAATGCTATCTACGCCTTGAATGTACATTGCTAAACGCTCTAGGCCGTAAGTAATTTCACCTGTTACTGGTGAGCACTCTAAGCCGCCTACTTGCTGAAAGTAGGTAAACTGAGTTACTTCCATACCGTTTAACCAGATTTCCCAACCTAAGCCCCATGCACCTAGCGTAGGTGATTCCCAGTTATCTTCTACAAAGCGAACTTCGTGAGTAAGGGTATCAATACCCATTGCCGCTAACGAGCCTAAGTAAAGCTCTTGGATGTTATCTGGCGATGGCTTAAGTACTACTTGAAATTGGTAGTAATGTTGTAAGCGATTTGGGTTTTCGCCATAGCGACCATCCGTAGGACGACGACATGGCTGAACGTACGCGCTCGACATTGGCTCTGGGCCAATCGATTTTAAAAATGTTTGCGGGTGGAATGTCCCTGCGCCCACTTCCATATCAAGTGGTTGAATAATGACACAGCCTTGCTGCGCCCAATAATCCTGTAAAGCCAGGATCAAACCTTGGAAGGTTTTAACGTCATATTTTTGCATATTTGGCTTTTTACTATCTGAGAAGTAGCGTGAAAATTACCCTCAGTATACCTTGTGCACACTCAGGTTTTAAGCAGTTTGTGCTGTTGATAAAATAAAAAAGGAGCCATTAGGCTCCTTTTAAGATGTAAGTATAATTTTTTACACGTCTAAGTTAACTACGCGTAGTGCGTTCGTTTCAATAAACTCACGACGAGGCTCAACTTGATCGCCCATTAATGTTGCAAACAATTGATCCGCAGCAACTGCGTCTTCAATAGTTACTTGTAACATACGACGAGCGCTAGGATCCATTGTAGTTTCCCACAGTTGGCTAGGGTTCATTTCACCTAATCCTTTATAGCGTTGAATATAGATCCCGCGCTTAGATTCTGTGATCAACCATCCCAAAGCATCCACAAAGTTATCAACAGGTTTTGTTTTCTCACCGCGTTGAATATATGCGCCTTCACCAAGGATATTTGCAATGTTAGTACCAGTCACAGCAATGCGTTGGTAGTCACGTGATGCAATAAAGTCATAATGAAGTACGTGTGCTTTATCAACACCGTGCTGACGAATATTCACAACCGGGAAGTATAGGTTACGCTCAGCGTCATGCTCAGTACCCGCATGGAAAATTGTTGCGTCTTCATCACGTTCAATAAGGTCATCAACAAGCTCTTTAGTCCAAGCAATTACTTTAGCTTCGTCTGAAAGGTCATCTGTTTTCAGCTCGCTTTGATAAATTAAACGTTCCATTACCGTATTAGGGTATTTACGTTTTAAGCGCTCAATTACTTTAACTGTGTTTTGGTAATCATGAACGATTTGCTCTAGTGCTTCACCTTCAATCGCACCTGCATCTGCACTTGTATAAAGTGCAGCATTATTTAGTGCTAACGAAGTTAAGTAATCAACGAGTGCTGGATCATCTTTAATATAACGCTCTTGCTTACCTTTTTTCACTTTATAAAGCGGCGGCTGTGCAATGTAGATATATCCACGCTCAACAATTTCCGGCATTTGACGGTAGAAGAAAGTAAGTAGTAGCGTACGAATGTGAGAACCATCCACGTCCGCATCGGTCATGATGATGATACGGTGATAGCGTAGTTTTTCAGGGTTATATTCATCGCGGCCAATACCACAACCTAATGCAGTAATTAGCGTAGCTACTTCTTGCGAAGATAACATTTTATCAAAACGCGCTTTCTCTACGTTTAAAATTTTACCTTTTAGCGGAAGAATAGCTTGATTTTTACGGTTACGTCCCTGCTTGGCTGATCCGCCAGCAGAGTCCCCTTCCACTATGTATAGTTCAGACTGGGCTGGGTCTTTTTCTTGGCAATCTGCAAGCTTACCTGGTAAGCCAGCTAAATCCATTGCGCCTTTACGACGTGTCATTTCACGTGCTTTACGCGCCGCTTCACGAGCACGAGCTGCGTCAATAATCTTACCTACAACAATTTTGGCATCCATTGGATTTTCTAATAAGAAATCAGTGAATTTTTCAGCCATTGCTTGTTCAACTGCAGATTTAACTTCGCTTGATACTAGCTTGTCTTTCGTTTGTGATGAGAACTTAGGATCAGGAACTTTAACACTAACAACTGCAGTTAAGCCTTCACGTGCATCATCGCCCGTTGCATTACTGGTTGTTTTAGCTTTTTTGTTAAAGCCTTCTTTTTCCATATAGTTATTAAGTGTACGTGTTAGCGCAGATCTAAAACCGGCTAAGTGAGTACCACCATCACGTTGTGGAATGTTGTTTGTAAAACAGTAGATGTTTTCTTGGAAGCCATCGTTCCACTGCATTGATACTTCAACGCTAATACCATCTTCTTCTCGTTCGTGAGTAAAGTGGAATACACCTTTATGTACCGGTGTTTTATTACGGTTTAGGTATTCAACAAATGCCTGAATACCACCTTCGTATTTGAAGTGGTCAGATTTATTTTCTTCACGCTCATCACTTAAGATAATACTAACGCCAGAGTTCAAGAATGAAAGCTCGCGTAAACGCTTAGCTAAAATATCATAATGAAAATCTAGGTTTGTGAATGTTTCGCCGCTTGGCCAAAAACGTAATTCAGTACCTGTTGTTTCAGAGTCGCCAATAATAGCGAGTGGTGCATCTGGCACACCCATAGTATAAAACTGTTCATGAAGTTTACCTTCACGGCGAACTGTAAGCTTTAACTTTTCAGAAAGCGCATTTACAACTGAAACACCAACACCGTGTAAGCCACCTGATACTTTATAAGAGTTATCATCAAACTTACCACCAGCATGAAGTACCGTCATGATAACTTCGGCTGCTGATACGCCTTCTTCTTCATGGATAGAAGTTGGGATACCACGACCGTTATCTCGTACTGAGACAGAACCGTCTAAGTGAATAGTTACATAAATATCATCACAATGACCTGCTAAGGCTTCATCGATAGAGTTATCAACTACTTCAAACACCATGTGGTGTAAGCCTGTGCCATCATCGGTGTCCCCTATATACATTCCAGGACGCTTTCTTACTGCGTCTAATCCTTTAAGTACTTTAATACTCGACGAGTCATAATTCTCAGACATGGTTAATCCCACTTATCTTGTTATTAGGTTGCCATGTTTCACGTGGAACATTTGTAGTTCTCGTTGCATGGGTTCCACCACAGCAGAAATACTTTCAGATAAAATTGAAGATATAAAAATTTGAGAACTGCAGTGAGCAAGCAATTGCCCCACTTTCTCTTTTGTATCTTCGCCTAGCTCTGAAGGTAAATCATCTATTAGCAATATAGATTGCTTATCTGTCTCTGACTCAATTAAACTATTTTGCGTTACTTTTAACGCATACAATAGCAGCTTTAATTGACCGCGAGAGAACGTGTTCTCAACACTGTTGCCAGCGACACTAAAACTAAAATCAGCCTTATGAGGCCCTTTACTTGTAAATCCTTGGCGAGAGTCTCGCTCAAAGCTTTGCTCTAATGCATCGTTAAGAGATTCAGTCTCTTTCCAGCCTGCGTTATAGCTAATTTCTAAATCGCGTATAAGCGTTAATTCTGCACACATTTTACCAAAAAATTGCTGCTTAAACCTACTTATATACGCCATTCTTAATTTATTTATTTGTTCAGCCAGTCTAACAAATTCTTTGTCCCAAAACCTAATTTGGTCAAAATAATTCTTAGGCTTAGTTTTAAGTAGCGCGTTACGTTGTTTTAGTACTTTATTAAACGACTGCCATAAGAAAAAAACTCATGTTCCACGTGGAACAAACCTAAATCTAAAAACTTCCTGCGTTCTTTCGGACCACCAAAAAATAAAGAATAGCTCTCAGGCGTAATAATTTGTACCGGCATTAACTGCGCAAGCTCAGACATTTTCCTACTTGCTTTGCCTTGGATTTTTAAATTAGTTTCACCACTTTGGGTTTTACTAATACCAATTGGGATCGATAAATCGTGAAGCGCCTTACGCCCATGAATTACAAATTGTTCTTGCTGATGCGAAATAATGCTTTTATGTTTTGGTGTTCTAAAAGATTTGCCGTGAGAAAGGTAATAAATAGCTTCTAAAAGGCTGGTTTTTCCGCTGCCGTTTTCACCATAAATTATGTTAACGCCGTTGACTGGTTCTAGCGTCAATGCCTCAATATTACGAAAATATTTGAGGCTCAAATGACTTAAGCTCATTATATATTTATAGTCTTATAAGCGCATTGGCATAACTACGTACATAGCTTCTTCATCGCCTGCACCTTCGATAAGTGCGCTGCTGTTTGAATCGGCTAATGTAAATAAAACATCTTCTGTTTTTAATGTGTTTAAAACATCAAGTACATAAGATACGTTAAAACCAATTTCTAAATCATCACCTTCGTAATTTACTTCTACCACTTCCTCAGCTTGCTCTTGCTCTGGGTTGTTAGCTGTAATTTTAAGTAAACCATTTGAAAGATTTAATCGCACGCCTCTAAATTTTTCGTTAGATAAAATAGATACGCGTTGGAAAGCATTTCGTAACCACTCGCGATTAGCTGTAATCACTTTGTCACCACCACGTGGTAATACACGACGGTAATCAGGAAAGCGCCCATCAACTAATTTACTGGTAAAAGTAAACTCAACATCAATAATACGAATATGATTAGCACCAAATTGAATAGTTACTAATTCATCATCAGCAACCATAAGGCGCATAATTTCTTGCACACCTTTACGCGGTATAATTAATTGGCGCTGTGTATTAAGTGATTGCGTCAGCTCTTTTTGAGCAATAGCTAAACGGTGGCCATCAGTCGCAACTGTTTTTATATCAGTGTTATCGACCTCAAACGACATACCATTTAGGTAATAGCGTACGTCTTGATTAGCCATCGAAAAATGCGTGCTTTCTAGTAATTTACGAAGCTCTATGCGAGTAAGTTGAAACTCAACTTCACCATCCCACTGTTCTAAGTTAGGAAAGTCTTCAGCAGCAAGTGTAGTTAATGAAAAGCGACTTTTACCACTTGTTAAAAGTAGTTGGTGCTCTTGTAAGCTTAAAGTAAGGTCTGAACCATCTGGTAGACTTTTACAAATATCGAGTAATTTTTTAGCGGGTAACGTTAATTTTGTATCGGCAATATCATCACCTACAAAAACGCCTGCAACCAACTCAATTTCAAGGTCTGTCCCTGTCATTGAAAGTTGTCCGTTTTCTACCACTAACAATACGTTAGATAAAATAGGTAACGTATGCTTACGCTCTATAGCACCCGATACTTGCACTAATGGCTTTAAAAATTGTTCTCTTGAAATTGTTATTTGCATAATAAAGTCAGCCCTAAGATGACAATGTTCTTATTAAATTTTGATAATCTTCTTTTATTTCGTGGCTTTCATCACGTAGTGATTTTACCTTACGACACGCATGTAATACGGTGGTATGGTCACGCCCGCCGAATGCGTCACCAATCTCAGGTAAGCTGTGATTAGTTAATTCTTTAGATAACGCCATTGCTACTTGGCGAGGCCTTGCTATAGAGCGACTACGGCGCTTAGATAGCAGATCTGATACACGAATTCTGTAATACTCGGCTACCGTGCGTTGAATGTTATCTATAGTTACAAGCTTGTCTTGCAGTGCTAATAAGTCACGCAGTGCTTCTTTTACAAAGTCGATAGAAATAGGACGACCCGTGAAATTGGCGTTAGCTATTACACGGTTAAGTGCACCTTCTAATTCACGTACATTAGAACGTAATTTTTTAGCAATAAAAAAGGCCACCTCGTGCGGTAAGTTAATTTTACTCTGCTGGGCTTTTTTCATCAAAATAGCAACGCGCGTTTCAAGTTCTGGTGGCTCAATAGCAATAGTTAAACCCCAGCCAAAACGAGATTTAAGACGGTCTTCAACGCCTTCAATTTCTTTTGGGTATCTGTCTGAGGTTAAAATTATTTGTTGATTACCTTCAAGTAGCGCATTAAAGGTATGAAAAAATTCTTCTTGAGAACGCTCTTTATTAGCAAAAAATTGAATGTCATCGATCATCAATGCATCAACACTACGGTAGTAACGCTTAAATTCTTCTATCGCATTATTTTGTAGTGCTTTAACCATATCTTGTACAAAGCGCTCTGAATGCATGTAAACAATTTTAGCATCAGGCTTATTTGCCATAATGCCATTACCTACTGCATGTAATAAGTGAGTTTTACCTAAACCTGTTCCGCCATATATAAATACAGGGTTAAAAGCAGAGCCTGGATTATCAGCAACTTGAGTTGCTGCAGCTTTTGCTAATTGGTTAGATTTACCTTCAACAAAACTATCAAAGGTATAGTTTTCTTTTATATTAGATTTATAACCTGACTTAGGAGCAGGTTCAACAACAGGCTTTTGTTCACGCGGCTGTTGTTTTGTAGCTGTTTGCTGAGCACTTGGCGCTGATTGAGTTTCAACAGCTGGTGCAGCTTGGGTATTTAATAAAGGCTTACTACCTACATCAAAACGCAGCTCTGGTGCTTCTACACCACAAATTTCTACTAATAATTCGTTAATTCTATTTAGGTATTTTTCTCTCACCCAATCAAGTACAAAGCGATTAGGTGCATAAATAGTTAAGGTATCTTCGGTACTTTCTGCTTGTAGTGGTCTTACCCACATACTGAATTGCTGCGAAGGCAGCTCATCTTGCAATACATATAAACAACTTTGCCAAACCGACAGATACACAGTTAAACTCCCAGAGATATAATTTTTATTCCCGCACATCATTAATGATTAAAAATCATACATTTATTACGTTCAGTTGGCCAAATAAGCGACCCAAGACCGGGTATTATGAAGGCACTTTATCCACAAGTAAAAGATTGATTTTTATCAAATTGTTGA